>CAZMRP010000986.1:0-2018 GCA_964568275.1 uncultured Myxococcales bacterium | reverse complement strand
CCGACGGCGACACGGTGATGGACTACCTGGACCTCGACTCGGACAACGACGGCGTGCCGGACCGCGACGAGGCGGGGGACGCCGACCTGGCGACGCCGCCGATCGACTGCGACGGCGACACGCTCCCCAACTACCGCGACACCGATTCGGACAACGACGGGGTGCGGGACTTCGACGAGATCACGACCCATCACACCGACCCCTGCCTGGCCGACACCGACGGAGACACCGTCACCGACCTGATCGAGATCGCCTACGGCAGCCCGCCGCTGGATGCGGGGGACTCGCCGCGCACCCGCGGCGACTTCGTGTTCGTCGAGCCGTACCTCGCCGATCCGGAGCCGTGGGTCGACACGCTGGTGTTCTCGACCAGCATCCAGCAGGCCGACGTGTACTTCCTGATGGACACGACGGGGTCGATGGGCGGGGCCGTGACGAGCCTGAAGGGCTCGCTCTCGACCACGATCATCCCCGCCGTGGCGGCGGCCATCCCGTCGGCCTGGTACGGGGTGGGCGGCTTCGAGGACTACCAGTTGGACGCCTGCGGCTACGGCTACGCCTCGAGCGGCGACCAGGTGTTCTACCAGTTCCAGATGATGACGCCGTCGGCGGCGGCGGCGCAGACGGCGGTGAACCGCTACGCGACGCACTTCGGCGGCGACGGCCCGGAGAGCGACGTGCCGGCGCTGTACGCGCTGGCGACCGGGCTGGGCGACGGCCGCTACATCGGCCCGCGGCCGGCGTGCCCGGCGGGCGGCGGGTCGATCGGCTACGCGTGCTTCCGGCCGGGGGCCGTGCCGATCGTGGTCCTGATCACCGACATCGACTTCCACAACGGGCCGGGCGGGGCGTACCCCTACGACAACGGTTGTCTGGGCATCACGACCCCGACCTACGCCCAGGCCGTCGCGGCGCTCAACGCGATCAACGCCAAGGTCATCGGCGTCAGCCTCTACAGCGGCGGCATCAGCCACCTCCGCACGCTGGCCACCGACACCGGGGCGATGGTCGGCGCCTCGCCGCTGGTCTACACGTCGTCCGGCACGGTCGACACGGCGATCGTCACCGGCATCCAGGCGGTCGCGACGAACATCCCGATCCGCGCCGACGCCCGGTTCGTCGACGACCCGGCCGACGCGGTGAACACCCAGACCGCGTTCCTCGACTACCTGGAGACCAACACCAGCGGCGCATCGATCTGGGACCCGGCGACGAGCACCACCCGCGTCTGCACCGCGCTGACCTCGGCCGACTCCGACGGCGACGGACATCCCGACTACTTCCCGTCGCTGCTGCCGGGAACCAGCGTCTGCTGGGACATCCACGTCAAGCGCAACGAGACCGTGCCGGCCACGGCCGACGCCCAGATCTTCCGCGCGACGATCAACGTCATCGGCGACCTGTTCACGCCGCTCGATTCGCGCGACATCTTCTTCCTGGTCCCGCCCGAAATCGCGGGGTCGCAGTAGCGGACCTGACGGGCCGGCCGCGGGCCGGCGGAACGGAGGAACCGGATGCCGAAGCATGACCCCCTGAGCCGAGCGACCATCCTGACACTGGCGTTGGCGCTGACCTCGGCGGCCTGCGGCGGCACGAGCACGCCCACCTGGGACACGGGCCAGACGTGCACGACCCACGCCGAATGCCCGAGCGGCGTCTGCATCGACGGCCGCTGCGTGCCGCTCGCCGCCGACGCCGATCTCGACGTCCCGGGCGCCGATGCCGATGCCGATGCCGACATCGACGTCCCGGGCGCCGATGCCGATGCCGACGCGGAGGTCATCCCGGAGGTGCTGCCCGAGGTCCCGCCGGACACCTCGCTCGTCGACGGCGACGGCGACACCATCCCCGACGAGATCGAGGGCTGGGACGACGTCGACGGCGACACCATCCCCAACGCCTTGGACGACGACTCGGACGGCGACGACATCCCGGACAGCGTCGAGGCGGGGGACACCGACCTCCGGACGATGCCCGCCGACTCGGACCGCGACGGCACGCCGGACTTCCTCGACCTC
>CAZMRP010000985.1:0-2024 GCA_964568275.1 uncultured Myxococcales bacterium | reverse complement strand
GGCCGCGGCCCCGTCCAGCGGTCCGTGCAGCACGCCGACCAGCGCCGCCACCGCTGCCGGCAGCACCAGCATCACCGAGACGCCGGTGGACAGCGAACCGCGAAACGCCGAGGAGTTCGTCGGCCGCGGCAACCCGGCCAGATAGGGCCCCAGCGTCCGCCGGGTGGTGAACCGCGCGGCCGCCGCTCCGATCGGCGCCGCCAGCACGGCGCCCGGCAGCAGCGCCGCCAGGTGACTCCAGGGTGCTTCGAGCGCCGCGACGGCGAGCACCAGGGAGCAGGGGAACAGCGCGAAGAACACGGGGACCAGCAGCCGGCTGAGGCGCCCCCCGTAGGACGACAGGCGCATCGCCAGGGCGGCCTGCTGGGCCGACGCCGTGGCTTCCTCGCGCAGCGTCGCGCCGACCAACCGGCGCAGCAGCGGCCACAGGTCGAGACGCAGCACGACGAAGGTGGCCGCCAGCGCCACTACCAGGCTGAGCGCCGCGGCGGCCAGCAGCGTCCGGGCGAGCGCCGTGCCGGCGCCGAAGAGCAGCGCGCAGCCGGCCACGACGACCGCCAGAGCGAGGCCCGCCGCCGCGGCGCTGCGCCAGGCGGCGGCGAGCATCGACGCGGGTTCGAGCCGCGGCGGTCGGCCTTCAGTCACCTCGCGCCTCCGCCGGCGGACCGGCCACCGGAATCCGCACCGTGAAGGTGGAGCCCTGCCCGATCCGGCTGCGGGCCTCGATCCGACCCCGGTGCAGCTCCACGAACTGCCGGGCAATCGCCAACCCGAGCCCGGTGCCCTCGCGCTGGGCGCGCGCATCGCCCGCCTGCTGGTACTCCTCGAAGATCCGCGACAACGCTTCCGCGGGGATTCCCGGTCCCGTGTCCCGCACCTCCAGCTCGGCCCACTGCCCGGCGTCCCGGACCGTCAGCTGCACCTCTCCCTGCTGCGTGAACTTCAGGGCGTTGCCCACCACGTTCTGCAGCACGCGGCGCAGCAGCCGCGCGTCGGCGCGCACCACGAAGCGCTCCCCGGGATAGCTCGCCGCCAGTCGCACCGGCTTGTCGCGACGCTGCCCCTCGGCCTCGTCCAGCACCATCCGGCCCAGCGCCACCAGGTCCACGTCCGCGAACTCGAGCTTGACCTGCCCGGCCCGCAGGGCCGACAGATCGAGGATGTCGTTGACCAGGCCGAGCAGGTGGTTGCCGCTCTCGCGGACGATCCGCAGGTCCTCCCGCTGGCCCGGGTTGATCGGCCCCTCCAGGCCCTCGAGCAGCAGCTCGGAGAAGCCCAGGATCGTGTTCAGCGGCGTGCGCAGCTCGTGGCTCATCACGGCCAGGAAGTCGATCTTGTACTGATCGGCGCGGACCACCCGCGTGCGGGCGCGGCGGTAGCGGCGCACCTCCTCCACGAATCGGTCGTGCAGGGACTCGTAGGTCCAGGCCAGCCACGCCAGTTCGTCGTCCGAATCCGGCAACAGCCGCCGCACCGGAGCGGGCGCGGCGCCGTCCGCGGGCTCGTCGTCGACGACGCCCGCCACTCCCTGCTCGAGGAGTCGCAGGTCCCCCGCCAGGCGCTGCGCGACGAGCCGAGCGGGCAGGAGGGCCACACCGACGACCAGCAACCCGAACAGCACCACGAACCACGGCTCGGATCGCCCGCCGGATCGGGCAACCGGCAGGCGCAGCGCCAGTCCCGAGCCCGCGACCTCACCGGGCAGCGGAACCGCGAAGACGCATTCGGGGCGAGCGCCACTTCCGCTGCAGACCGTCTCCCCCGCGAGCCCGACCCGGGACGGCCACGGCGGCTGCCCGGCGGTCGCCGGCTCCGCCGAACCGCCACGGCGGCAGCTGTCTGGAGTCCCCCGCCACCACCACGGCGCGTCCGCGCCCGAGCGCGCCGACGGCGTCGGCCACCTCGATCTGGGATGCCTCGTCGAAGACCACCAGGTCGAAGCTCGTCGCGTCCGGCGGGATGAACCGGGCCAGCGAGTCCGGGCTGACCAGCAGGACCGGGGCGACTGCCTGCACGACCTCGCC
>CAZMRP010000984.1:0-2031 GCA_964568275.1 uncultured Myxococcales bacterium | reverse complement strand
CCCGCAAGGCCGTCGACCACCAGACCCGCAAGGCGGCCCAGCGGGAGCGCGAGCGGGTGGTGCGGCGCCACCGCCAGGCCGAGGAAGCGATGCAGCGCCTCGAGGCGGACCTCAAGCTGGTGGAGACCCAGATGGCCGGCCTCAGCTCCGCCGACTGGCAGAAACTGGTGGACCTCGAGCAGTGGCGCGCGCGGATCAACGCCGAGATCGAGCGGACCACCGAGGAATGGGTGGAGTCCGGGGAAGCCTTGCAGCGGCTCGAGGGTTCTGGCGAGGGAGGTTCGAACGGATGAACCCGTCGCGTGTCCGCCTCGCCGTCCTCGCCGTCCTCGCGGCCCTGACCCTGCCGCCGGCCTGTTCTCGCGACGACGGCACGGCCCACCGCCCGCCGGCGGCCCCGGTGGTACGGGAGTCGAGCACCGAGTTCTCGTTCTTCTGGTTCGACTCCACGGGGGCCGTGCACCGGGTGGCCCGGATCTCCGACGTGCCGCCCGAAGCCCGCGACCGCGTGCTGGTGCAGCCGCTGGCCGCGGAAGCCGGCGCCGGGGCCTGGGCCTTCGTCGCCGACCTGCGCCGCCCCGGCTCCGACGGCACGTTCCCGGTGCAGGTGCTGACGCGCGAGGCGTACAGCAACGAGGTGCGGGCGAGAATGGCCGCCGGCCGCCCGCCGGTGGAAGCATCCGAGACGCCGACGGCCGCCGAAGGTGGTCCGCCGGCGGCGGCCCTGCCGGCTGCGGCCGGCAAGGTCGTGATCTACCTGACCCAGGGCTGCCCGCACTGCCGGCACGCCAAGGAGTGGATGACCCACGTCGGCGTCCCGTTCGTCGAGCACGACATCGAGGCCGACGCGGCGGCGGCGCGCTGGGTGATGCAGAACACGGGCTCGACCGCCGTGCCGGTGTTCCAGGTCGGCAAGCGCGTGTTGCAGGGTTTCAACGCCGACGCCCTGCGCCGGGCCGTCGAGGCGGAGCTCGGCATCAAGCTGCTGTGAGCGGCCGGCGCGGGGAGCGTCGGGACGCGGCACCGGGGGGTCCGGAGCAGGATCGGATGGAACGGTGGGCGACGCTGCCGCCCGGCACGCGGCTCAAGAACCGGCTGATCGGCGCCGCCGTGCGCGCAACGCTCGGTGAGGCGACGCGACTCCCCGGCACGCTGGCCGTGAGCCTCGGGGCGCGCCTCGGCCGGACGGTCGGTCGCGTCGCGCGCGGCGAGCGGCGTCGTGTCGAGCGCAACCTGTGCGACGTCTTCGACCATCGCCCGGACGACCCGGCCACCCGTCGGCTGGCACTCGCGGTGTTCGAACACCTGGGCCGCTCGGCCGGCGAGCTGGCCTGGGCCTGGCGCGACGCGGAGCGCGTCCGCGCGCTGGCGCGCTTCGCCCCGGGGGCGCTCGAGACGATGCGGCGCCTGACCGCCGCCGGCCGCGGCGTGCTGTTCGTCACCGGCCACGTCGGCAATTGGGAACTGATGTCCTGGGCCGTCCGGGTGGCCGGCATCCCGTCGGCTCCCGTCGGCCGCAGCAGCTACGACCCGGGCCTCAACGCGCTGATCGAGCAGTGGCGACGGCGCTGGGGCGCCGGCATGCTGTGGCGCGAGAGCCCGACCATCGTCGACGAGATGGCCGCGGCGATCGACCGCGGCGTCTCCGTCGGCGTGCTGATCGACCAGGCCACCGACCTGCCGTCGGTGCGGGTGCCGTTCTTCGGCCGGCCGGCACGCACGGTGAGCGGCCCCGCCCGGCTGGCGCTGGCCCGGCGGATCCCCGTCGTGGTCGGGACGATCCGTCGGCGGCCCGAGGGATACCACGTGATCGAGGTGCAGGAGTCGCCGGTGCCGGACGGACCGGACCCCGCGACGGCCTGGACCGCCGCTTGGACCGCGGCGCTGGAGCGCGCGATCCGCGACGAGCCCGAGCAGTGGGTCTGGATGCACGACCGCTGGCGCTGACGCGTCCGGTTCGGGCGGCTCAGGGGGGGTCGGCCGGGGCCACCGTCGCCGGCATCGCCTCCGCCGGCGCGTCCGCGGCGAACG
>CAZMRP010000983.1:0-2034 GCA_964568275.1 uncultured Myxococcales bacterium | reverse complement strand
CGCGCCGTCGCCGCGCCGGAACAGCGTCCCCGCGCCGCCGGCGGTCACCACCTCGCCCGCCGCGCCGTGGTCCACGGCGACCACCGGCAGCCCCGAGGCGAGCGCCTCGAGCACCGCCAGGCCGAACGTCTCGTGCGGGCCGGGGGCGAGGTACAGGTCGGCCGCCGCGTACAGGTCGGCGACCCGCTCCGGGTCGGCCACGTAGTCCAGCACCATTGCCGAACGGCACGTCGAAAGCGCGGCCCGGACCTCCACGGCCTGCGGCCCGCCGCCGACGAGGGCGAAGCGCAGGTGCGGACGGCCGTCGAGCCGCCGGATCGCCTCCAGCACCGGTCCCAGCTCCTTCTCCGGATGGAAGCGGCCGACGAACAGCACCAGCCGGTCGCCGTCCGCCGCGCCCAGCGACGCGCGGACCAGCCGGCTGCGTCGGTCGGGGTGGAAGCGACGAGGGTCGACGCCCAGCGGCGTGCGCAGCACGTTCGTCACGCCGTACGACCGCAGCTTGTCCTCCACGTGGGCCGAGGCGACGCAGACGGCGTCGAGGCGTTCGTAGAGCGCGGCGACGTAGCGGCGGGAGAGGCCGGCCAGTTGGTCGCCGAGCGGCCGCGGCAGTCCGGACACTGCCGGGGCGACATAGGCGTCCGGCACGTCGGCGTGGCAGAACGCCGTGACCCGCGCCCCGGTCCCGCGCGCGCCGGCCAGCGCGAGCCAGCCGTCGAGGTACGGGGAGCCGGACTCGACGACGTCGAACCCTTCGCGCAGCACGCGGCGCACCGCGGGGAGGTCGACGACCTGCCGGTACGTCCCGTCCGGCGTCACCGGGACGCCCCGCACGCGCACGAGGGTGCCGCCGGGCACCCGCTCGCGGGACGGCCGCGGCCCGGCCACCACCAGCACGTACTGGTGCTCGGGGTGCCGCGCGAACCACTCCAGCTTGTGGCGGTGGTAGGTGCGGACGCCGCCGCCGTGGTCCGCGTAGAAGCTCGACAGGTCACAGCAGCGCATGGTGGGGCGCCTCCTCGCGCAGGCGGAACCAGCCGACCGTGGCGGTGAGCAGGAAGGCGCCGAAGGCACCGACCCGGGCCACGGTCTCGCCGGCGGGCCAGGCGGCGACCCAGGCCACCGCCATCGCCCCGGCGGCGGCCGCCAGGCCCAGCAGCAGCGGCCGCAGCGCCGCGTCGTAGGGCCACTCGCCGGTCAGCCGGCGGGACTGCCAGGTCCACAGGGCGTTCTGCATCGTGAAGGCGATACCGACCGCCAGGGCGGCGCCGACCAGGCCGAAGGGCGGCACGAGCAGCAGCAGCAGCAGCGCCTCGGCGACCAGCGTCGCGCCGACGTTGGTGGCGGCCAGGCCGCTCCTGCCGTAACCCAGCACGATCAGTCCGTGGAGCCCGAACGCGCCGTGGAGCACCCAGAACGCGCACAGCACGAGCACCGGCGTCGCGGCGGCGGAGTAGCCCTCGCCGAGCAGCGGCAGCAGCCAGGGGACGAACGCGATCAGGAAGGCGTAGATCGGCGCCTGGGTCGCCAGCACCAGCGCCGTGGCCCGCGAGAACGCCGCGCGCAGCCGCGCCGCGTCGGGCCGGACGTGGAGCTGCGAGACGATGGCCAGCACCAGCGGGTCGAAGGCGGCGCGCACCGAGCGGACGGCGTTGCCGAGTTGGACCACCACGCCCCAGACACCGACCGTGCCGGGGTCGGTCAGCGCGGCGACCACCAGCACGTCGAGCCGCAGCAGGGCGGAGTTGAGCAGCTCCATGAGGCCCATCGGCAGCGCGTAGCGCACGAGCGGGCGCGGGACGCTCCAGCCCGCGGCGGCCGGGGCGGGGGCGGGAAACGAACGGCGGAACAGCCAGGCGGCGCCGGCCAGCGCGGCGAGGTTCGCGAACACGAAGCTCCAGGCCAGCCCGCCCTCGCGGACGCCGGCCAGCCACAGCAGCGTCGCGGCCGCCGGGAGCGCCACCGCTCCCAGCCCCTCCTTGACGAACACCTGCGCCTCGAGCCGTCGGCGGCCCAGGCAGGCGTGGACCAGCA
>CAZMRP010000982.1:0-2035 GCA_964568275.1 uncultured Myxococcales bacterium | reverse complement strand
CGTACCGGCGCAAGAACTCCAGGTCCTGGCGCGCGGCTTCCACCGTGCCCTCGGGGTGGAAGAACAGCAGGTTGAAGCAGGCGTAGATCCCGTACGCGGCGCACAGGTCGAGCGCGCGGGCGTTGTCGGCGCGGGTGGTGCGGCGGTTGAGCGCCCGCAGTCCCCGGTCGGAGGCCGACTCGATGCCGACGTAGGCGCGGAACAACCCGGCGTCGCGCCAGGCGGCCAGCGTCTCCTCGTGCACCTGGTCGGGGCGGACCTTGACGATCAGCGCGACGTCGTCGAGCAGCCCGCGACGCTCGAGCGCCCGGCGATACGCCGCGGCCTTGGCCACGGTGTCCGCGCGCGACGGCAGGAAGAAGCAGTCGTCGTGGAAGTTCACGATCCGTGCCCCGAAGCGGCGACGCAGCTCCCACAGCTCGTCGGCCACGTTGTCCGCGGACCGGCTGCGGTGGACCGGTCCGACCGCCGCGTGGTGCCAGGCCTGGATGCAGCAGAACGAGCAGCGGTACCAGCAGCCGCGGCTGCCGACGACGAAGGCCGCGGGGATCCCGAGGTGCCGGGTGAGCGGTCCGTCGCGGACCGGGAAGGGCAGGGCGTCGAGGTCGTCGGCGTGGGCCCGCGGGGGTCCGGCGAGCGTCGTGCCGTCGGCGGCGCGGGCGACGACGCCCGGGATCGCGGCCAGCTGCGCCCCCGACTCCCCGCGCTCGACCGCCTCCGCCAGCTCGACCAGTGTCCGCTCGCCCTCGTGTCGGACCACCGCATCGATCGCCGGTTCGACCTCGAGCAACGTCTTCCAGGCGAAGGTCGGGAAGTGGCCGCCGGCGACGATCGGCCCGCGGAAGCCGGCCGCGCGCAGGCCCTCCGCCACCGCGCCGAACTCGCGGGCCCGACGCTGGAACACCATCGACATCCCGACCAGGCCCGGCGCGGCGCGCAGCGTCCGCTCCACCGCCGCGGCCTGCTCGTCCGGCCCGCCGAACGGCACCAACTCCGCCGTGTGGCCCGCCTGCCGCAGCGCCGCCGCCAGGTAGCGGGTCGATAGGTTCTCCTCGTGCTCCGCGCCGATCAGCACCACCTTCATCGCGTCACCTCCTCGCTCCGGGACGGACGCCCCGCATCCTACTCGACTTCCAGGCCGGTTGCGCCTCGGGTCTCGGCCCTCCCGATCGCGTTGCGCCCCGGCGCGCGCCGTCCGGCCGGGAATTTGGGCCGGTGGTCCCGCGATGTTACGGTCGGGCCGATGCGCTTCCCGGCGACCGCCATCCAGCGTCCCGGGGCGGGGCGACCTGCCGTCGCGTCGTTCCGGTCCGGCCTTGCGGCCCTGACGCTGGGGGTCGTGGTCGTGCAGCTGGTCCCGCTTCCGGCCCGGGCCTGGGTTTCGGCGTACCTCGAGCGGGTGGAGACCGAGGCGGTGGTCGAGCCCGACGGTCGGGCGACGATCGTCGTCACGGCGTGGCAGTCGATCGAGGCCGGGAGGTTCCGCGAGCTCGAGCTGCGCGACGTGCCGCTCGGCGTGGAGCTCGATGCGGCCGCGTCGTCGGTCGAGGACGAGCAGGGCCGCGTGCACGGGTTGGAGCCGTGGGGCCGGCGCCGGGACGACGGCATCCTGCGCCTGCGCCTGGCCGGGGAGGCGGGGATCCCGAAGGGCCGGGCGGTCTGCCGGATCGTGCTGCGCCAGGACTGGGTCGGCGGCGGCATCGCGCGGGTCCGGGACGGCGCGTTGACCATCGACTGGACGCCGCCGGCCTGGCCGGACGGCATGGAGCGGATGACCGTGCGCGTGACGCTGGCCGGCGACGCGCCGCTGGAGTTCGCGCTGCCGGAGGGGCTGGCGACGGAGCTCGAGCCGCGGGCGGACGGTCGGGCGCTGGTGCTGTCCCGCTTCCGTCCGGCGGCGTTCTACCGGATGCCGGTGCGGTTCACCGCCCGGACCGTCGGCGCGGCGCCGGCCGACGCGCTGCTGGCCGCGGCTCCCGCGACCCCGGCCCCGCAACGAGAGCACGACAGCCGCCCGCCGGGCACTGCCGCGCGG
>CAZMRP010000981.1:0-2038 GCA_964568275.1 uncultured Myxococcales bacterium | reverse complement strand
GACGCCCGCGCGCGCGAGCTCGGCGACCTGCTCCAGGCGGACGCCGCCGGAGACCTCGAGCGCCGCGCGGCCGGCGGCGCGCCGCACCGCCTCGGCGACGAGGGCCGGGGTCATGTTGTCGAGCAGCACGGCGCGGGCGCCGGCGGACAGCGCCTCTTCCAGCTGCTCCAGCGTCGTGACCTCGACCTCGACCTGCTGCGTCGGACCCGCCCCGGCCAGCGCCCGCCGCACCGCGGCGTCCACCGACCCGCCGCAGGCGGCGATGTGGTTGTCCTTGATCAGGACTCCGCCCGCCAGGTCGCTGCGGTGGTTGACGCCGCCGCCGCACCGCACCGCGTGCCGCTCGAAGGCCCGCAGGCCGGGCGTGGTCTTGCGCGTGTCGAGGATCCGCGTCTTCGCCCCGGCCGGCACCGCATCCACGTACCGTCGCGTGAGCGTGGCGACGCCGCTCAACCGCTGTAGAAAGTTCAGCGCCACCCGCTCGGCGGCCAGCAGCGAGCGCGCCGGACCGGTGACCCGCGCGAGCACGTCGCCCGGCCGCGCGCGGTCGCCGTCGCCCGCCGACAACTCGACGACGACGGCCGGGTCGACCCGGCGGAACGCCGCCGCGAACGGCTCCAGCCCCGCCACCACCAGCCCACTCTTGGCCAGCGCCCCGGCACGGGCGCGGGTCGCCTCGTCCACCGTCAGCCGGCTCGTCAGGTCGCCGAGCGCCGCGTCCTCCTCCAGCGCCAGGTCGACCGCGCGCTCCAGGACGTCCTGCGGAATTCCGATCATCGTCGTCGCTCCGTCCGCTCAGCCGAAGTAGCCGAAGTAGAGGGTGTCGCCCAGCACATTGCAAGCGCCGTGGAACACGATCGGCGCCAGCAGCGAGCCGGTCCAGTGGCGCAGCAGGCCGAACACCAGCGAGGGGAAGAACACCGCCAGCCGCGCCGGGTCCGGGATCACGACGAAGTGCCCGATCGCGAACAGCACGCTCGTCGCCGGGATCGCCCAGCCGAGCGGGATCCCGTGCCACGACCGCGAGGGGAACCGCCGCTCGAACCGCGTCTGCAGGTAGCCCCGGAACAGCGCCTCCTCGGGCAGGGCCACCACCAGGAACTGCGCCAGCACCACGTTCCAGTAGTCCGACGGCAGCCGGTCGAAGTCGAACGCGCGCTGCGGCGCCCACCACCACTCGAACCCCACGATGAACGGCGGAAACGCCACGACCATGAACAGCACCGCCAGCGCCAGCGCCTTCCAGCCGTGATGCAGGTGGAACCCGTGGTCCTCGATCCGCTCCCCGCGCCGCTCGATGACCCAGAACGGCACCAGCAGGAACACCAGCTCCGCCAGTTCCTGGGCATAGCCGCCGACCCAGGGCACCCGGCCGAGCCCCTGGACCGCGGCCAGCGCGGCCAGCGAGCAGCCGACGAACACCAGCAGCTCCTCGCGCAGGCCCCACCAGCGCGGGTCGGCGGGGTCGCGCGGAGGCTCGGCGGCCGTGCGGTCGGCGCTCATCGCCCGCCATCCTAGGCTACCGTCGCCCCGCGGGTCGAGTTCCCGCGCGCCAAGACGCAGGCACGCTCCGGGAGGCTCGCGCAAAGACGACCAAGACGTAGGGGCGCTCCGGAAAAAGCCCGCGCCAAGACGCCAAGCCGCCGACGGGGCCGGCCGGACGACCCGCGGCCGGGATCGATTCGACCGCTGGGTCGTACGGAGAAGGGCGTGCTACAGTCGCACCCGCATCCACGGGAGGGAGGATCCGATGAACCGAGCGTCGAGGCTGTTCGCCGTTCTCGCCTTGCTGGTCGTCGCCGAGTGCCGCACGCCGCCGCCGCAGGAGGTGGAGCCGGGCGGGACCGGCGAGACGGCTCCGACGGAGCCGACCGGTTCGGCCGTCGCCGCGGCGTCGACGGAACGAGCGGCCGCCCGGGCGCCGCTGCCGCGCGTGGACTGGGGCGAGCCGTCGACGAAGTACCCCGCCTGCCCCAAGGCGCTGTGCGAGCGGCGGGCGGACGCGGTGTACCTCGTGTACAACGAGTTCAAGTCCGTG
>CAZMRP010000980.1:0-2040 GCA_964568275.1 uncultured Myxococcales bacterium | reverse complement strand
GGCGTGCTGGCGCCCGCGGTCCACCGCGGCCTGTATCCGGGCCTCGAGGTCGACCTGCGCTCGGGGCTGCCGACCTACCGCGAGTGGACGCGGGCGCAGACGGACCTGCGCATCGCCGCCGACCAGCTCCGGCAGCTCGGGGACCGCGCGATCCTGGAGCGCAAGGCAACGGCGGATCCGGGCTCGATCCACGCGCGGCAGCTGGTCAAGCACGATTACTACGCGGCGATCCGGGACGTGGAGCCGGCGCCGCTGGGCGAGATGTCGGTGGCGCTGCGACGGGTGGAGCCCGAGCGGCGGCGCGCCTCGTTCCACGTCGTCCTGGACAAGCTGGACGCCTCCGGGGTGTTCGTGCGCTACACGATCGACCTGGCCCAGCAGGGCGACGCGTGGAACCGGCAGCTCGTGGTGCTGGACGACGACAGCACGCGGCACACCGAGGGGTTCCGCTCGCTGATCTACCAGTTCACGTCCTACGACGCCGAGTTCACGCTGGTGCGGCTGGCGACGCTGGGCGGGCTGGAGGTCGAGCGGGTGATCAAGGGGGTGGTCGGGCCGGTGTGCTTCCCGTGGACCCGGCGGCCCGACGAGCTGCAGCCGGTGCTGGCGGCGGGCGGGTTCGTCGCGATGTTCGCGCTGGACACCGCGGCGCAGGACCTGGCGGCCGACCGCGACAACGACCCGTTCGCCGACCTGCTGGTCGATCGGCTGACCGCCCAGGCGCGGGGCGAGTACGACGCCGCGCGGCAGCGGCTGGGCTACAAGGTGTTCAAGGACCGCAAGTTCGTCGCCCCGCGCGCGGCCGTCGCGGCGCTGCAGGCGCTGTGCGCGAGCCGCGGCGCGCGCAACGTGGTCTACGGGGTCTGAGGCGGGGCCTCGAGCAGTTCCAGCACGCGGTGCTGGAAGGCCAGCTCGTCCTCGTCGCCCACGGCGGCCAGCGCCTCGTTGAGCCGGCCGTAGCAGGCGAGCAGGACCCAGGCCAGCGCCTCGCGGTCGCCCTGCGGGTTCGCCAGCAGGCGGGCGACCAGCGGATGCGACGCGTCGAGCACGATCAGCTGGCGCGGGCCCTGCTGCGTCCCCACGGGCAGGCAGGCGACGACCAGCTCGGCGAGCTGTCCCTTGCGGGCCGGCCCCCAGCGTCCCGCCACGTTCGGGCCGAGTTGCACGACCAGCGGATGCGTGCGTGCTTCGGTGGCGCCGAGTGTCGTCAGCAGCTCGGCGAGCCAGGCCGCCACCCGGCGCGGGTTCCGGGCGAGCTCGGCCTCGGGGCGCTGGGCGTGCGGGAGGACGGCCGGACGCACGACCCGACAGTCGGCCAGGACCGCGTCGACCCAGGCGCGCAGCGGGGCGGGGGCGGCGGGATCGAGGTCCGTGCGGGCGTTCTCGGGCAGCATCCCGGAGCGCACCGCCGCGTGCTCGGCCAGCAGGCGGCGCGCGGTCACCGGGAGGCCGCCCGCGGTCGGGAACTCCGGCAGGTCGAGGATCCGTTCGGCGATCGGGTCGCGGACGTCCAGCCCGACCGAGCCGTCGGGCCGCGCGACGAGCAGCAGCTGGCGCCCGGACCAGCGCAGCGCCGCCAGCAGGCAGCGCAGCCGTTGCGGGTCGTCCGGCGCCAGCTCCGGCAGGCGCCGGGCCACCTCCTCGAACAGCAGCGAGGTGCCGTGCCGCGCCAGGCCCTCGAGCCGCTCGGCCGGCACGTCCCCGACCTTCAGGCGCAGCACGCCGACGACCCCGTCCTCGCGGGTGACCTCGCGCAGCACGCCGAGCCCGCGCTGCCGTTCGTCGACCACGGCGACGGCCGGCTCCGCGACCTCGAGCATCGGCAGGCCCAGCACGCCGGCGGCGAAGTCGGTATCGACGGCGATGTGCACGGCGTAGGCCGTCTCCGGCGGGCGGGGGTCGGCCAGCGCCTCGGGGTCGGTCAGGTCGAAGTCGAGCACCGGCGTCACGCGACCGAGCAGCGACAGGACGTGGCGGGCGAACGGGTTCATCGCCAGGCCGCGGAACGGCGGGCGCGGCGCACCCGCCGTCGCGCCGCCG
>CAZMRP010000979.1:0-2046 GCA_964568275.1 uncultured Myxococcales bacterium | reverse complement strand
GAGGGCCCGCTCGAGGCGGCCGCCCTGCGCGACGGCGCGAACGCGGCCGTGACGGAGGTCGGGCGGTGCCTGTCGGGCGCCGCGCCCGGCGGGCGGCTGCCGCTGCACCTGATCCTCGACGTTTCCGGCCGCGTGGTCGAGGTCGGTGGTCCGCTGGCCGAGTCCGGGATGCGCGAGGCGATCACCTGTGCGCAGGACGCGTTGCGGATGCTGCGGTTCCCCGAGGCGGCCGGGGAAACGACCCTCCGGTTGATCGTCGAGCGCTGAGCGGGGTCAGCCCTTCACACCGCCGCTGGTCAGGCCGCCCACCAGGTGGCGCTGCAGGACGAAGAACAGCGCGACGACCGGCAGCGAGACCAGGATCGCGCCCGCGGCGAAGTGCGGCCAGTCGGCGTGCTGCGCGGTGATGTAGCGGTGCAGCAGCACCGGCAGGGTGAAGGCCTCCTCGCGGCCGAGGAACGTGCTGGCGAGGATGAACTCGTTCCAGGCGCCCATGAACGAGAACAGCGCCGTGACCACCAGCGCGGGGCGCGACAGCGGCAGCAGGATCCGGACGAAGAAGGTCAGCCGGGTCGCGCCGTCGATCGCCGCGGCCTCCTCCAGATCCTGCGGCAGGGTGTCGAAGTACCCCTTGAGCATCCAGATCGAGAACGGCAGGGTGTTGGTGGCGTAGACCAAAGTCAGGCCGGTCAGCGTGTCGAGCAGGTGCAGGTGGTCGAGCAGGATGTACAGCGGGATCGCCATCACCACGCCGGGGAACATCTGCGTGACGAGCAGGAAGCGCAGCCCGCCCTCCCGGCCGGGGAACCGGAAGCGGCTGAAGGCGTAGGCCGCCGTGACCGCCAGCAGCAGGCCGACCAGCGTGGTGGCCGTGGCGACGACGGCGGAGTTCAGCAGCTGCCGGCCGAACAGCCAGCTGCCGTCGTGCCCGGTCGTCGTCACCACGTCGGTGAAGTTCTGCAGCGTGGCCTGGTCCGGGATCGGCGAGGCGGAGAGCGCCAGGCCGCCGGAGGCGGAGAGCGCGGTGCGCACGACCCACAGCACCGGGTAGAGCGTCACCAGCGTGACCACGACCAGCGCGGCGTGCGTGAGCGCCACCCGCAGGAAGCTCGGCTTCATCGGCCGGCCTCCGTCCGGGTCCAGCGACGCGACAGCAGGTCGAAGGCCAGCAGGATGCCGAAGATCAGCACCGCGTAGGCCGCCGCGTACCCGTACTGCTCCTGCCGCGAGAAGGCCCAGCGGTAGGCCTGCGAGATCAGGATCTCCGTCCGGCCCTCGGGGTCGCCGCCCGAGACGAGGTAGATCACGTTGAACATGTTGAAGGTCCAGACGCTGCCCAGCACGACGGCCGGGACGAGCGAGGAGCGGATCATCGGCAGCGTGATGCGCCAGAAGCGGGTCCAGGCGCCGGCGCCGTCGATCGCCGCGGCCTCCTCCACGTCCTTGGGGATGGTCTGCAGGGCGCCGAGCGTCACGACCATCATGAACGGGAAGCCGAGCCAGACGTTGGTGGCGAGGTTGGCGGCGAAGGCGGTCGAGAAGCGGTCGAACCACCCCACCGGCTCCACGCCGAACCAACCGAGGATCGCGTTGATCGCCCCGAGCTGGCGGTGGAACATCCCCTTCCAGATCAGCGCCGTGATGTAGTTCGGCACGGCCCACGGGATGATCAGCAGCACGCGCCACACCCCGCGCAGCTTGATCCACGGCTCGCGCAGCAGGAGCGCCAGGGCGATCCCGAGCGCCAGGTGCAGGCCGACGTTGAGCACGGTCCACAACAGCGTGACCGCCAGCGTGAAGTAGAACGACTCGGGCTCGGTCAGGCCGAAGTCGGCCGAGGAGAGGATCTGGACGAAGTTGCGCAGGCCGACGAACGAGAACTCGCCGCCCCCCTGGTGGGCGGCCAGCGAGACCGCGGCGCCCACGACGAACGGGACCACCAGCAGGAGCAGCACGCCGAGGCCCGCCGGAACCAGGTACAGGTAGTCGCGGCGGTGCTGCCACATCCGGCGTCCGAGCCGCGCGCGGCGGCCGCGGTGGACGAGG
>CAZMRP010000978.1:0-2049 GCA_964568275.1 uncultured Myxococcales bacterium | reverse complement strand
GAACAGGTGGCGGTCTGCATCGGCCGCGAGCCGCGGGGCGACCTGTTGGCCGGCCTGGGACTGCGTGGGCTCGAGCCGGAGGTGGTGCAGCCGGCCGTGCCGGGCCTGTTCTGCGCCGGCGATCTGATCCGGGGACGCGAGCGCTACGTCGCCACGGCGCTCGGGGACGGCCAGCGCGCGGCGCTGGCGGCCAAGGCGCACGTGGGGAGGGAGTGATGATGGAGCTGTTGCGGGTGGCGGGGGAGCCGGAACTGGCCGAGATCGGCGTGTTGCGCTTCCGCGGCGACGATCGCTGCTGCGTCGAGACGGTGGACGGGCTGACGCCGCCGCAGCCTCGCCTCAGCAAGTGGATCGTCAACGTCTCGACCCAGTTCGGCTGCCCGGTCGGTTGTCCGTTCTGCGACGCGGGGCTCGCGTTCCACGGCAACCCGACGGCGGACGAGTTGCTGGCGCAGGTGCGGTGGGCCCTCGGACGCCACCCGGGAGTCCCCGGGCGCTGCGCGAAGCTCAAGGTGCACTTCGCCCGGATGGGCGAGCCGGCGCTCAACGACGCGGTGCTGCAGGCGCTCGAGCGGCTGCCGGAGGTCGCCGGTTCGCCGGGGTTGTGGGCCTGCGTGGCGACGACGGCGCCGCAGGGGCGCGAGGCGTGGTTCGAGCGGCTCGTCGAGTTGAAGGAGCGGCGGTACCACGGGCGGTTCCAGCTCCAGTTCTCGGTGCAGTCGACGCGGCCGGAGGACCGGGCGCGGCTCACGCCGATCCCGCACTGGTCGCTGGCGCGGATCGCGGACTACGGCGCGCGGTTCTGGCGGCCCGGCGACCGCACGGTGGTGCTGAACTTCGCGCTGGCGCGCGACGTGGCCTTCGAGCCGGAGGTGCTGACGGCGACGTTCGACCCGGAGCGGTTCGCGGTGAAGATCACGCCGGTCAACCCCACGGCCCGCGGCGCGGCGGCCGGCTTCGCGACCGTGCTGCGCTCGGAGCGCGCCGCGGCGATCGAGCGCGCGCGCGAGGCGCTTCTCGACCGGGGCTTCGACGTGGTACTGAGCGTCGGCGAGGCGGACGAGGACCGCATCGGCAGCAACTGCGGCCAGGCGGTCCGGGTGGCGCGCCCGTCCCGGTCCCGGGCGGCGGCGGCGGTTCCGGCGGAGCCGGCCTGAGCGTCGCCTCGACAGAACAAACCCGGGTCGTCGTCCGTCCATGGGATGCGGCGGCCGGGAGGCCGGAGCGGCCGCGCGGAGCAATGGTGGAACGATGAGGAAGATCGGAGTGTTGCTGCTGACCCTGGCGGTGCTCGGAACGATGCTCCCGGCGGCGTTCGCGGACGGTGAGACCGGGACGACGACCGGCACCGGCACCCGGGTCTCGGCGGCGGACTACGCCGGCACCTGGGCCCAACTGCGCGTCCAGACCGCGCGCGCCGTGCTGCCCGTGATCGGCGAGGTCAAGGTCACCACCTCGTTCGTGATGCGCCTGACGCAGACCGCCGCGGGCCGGAACCTCGCCGTGTCCGTCGAGGCCTGCTCGATCGAGCAGGACAGCGGCACGTCGCTGGTGCGCACGATCTTCCCCCCGGCCTTCGTCCAGAAGCTGGGTCGGTTCCAGGGCACCGCCTCGCTGCGCGAGGATGACGGCGAGCTGAGGTACTTCCAGCCGCGGCGTTTCGTGGTCTTCGGCGCGCAGCTGGCGGACCCCGAGCACGACGAGCTGCCGACGTCGGCGGACGACGAGCGGGTGGTCGACGGGGACGACGACGGCCATCCCGGCGTCACGGTGCAGATTCGCGGGATGCTGAACGGCGACGTCTACCTGGTGCAGCGCGGCTGGTTCACGCTGCGCGGCACGGCCACCGGCGGCGACCGGATCGACGGCCGGATCCAGTGGGGCGAGGACAAGTCGATGCTCGGCACGAGCAACCCGCTGCTGCCGGATATCCCCTCCAGCCGGCCCGACACGGACCCGGCCGCGAGCTACTTCCGCACCACGCGGGTCGATCCCGCCATGACCTGCGCGCAGATCCTCGAGCAGCGCGACGTCCTGTTCGCCCGCTAG
>CAZMRP010000977.1:0-2049 GCA_964568275.1 uncultured Myxococcales bacterium | reverse complement strand
TGGCCGGGCAGGTGATCGACCTGGCGCAGCCGCTGCGGTCGCAGGTGCTGGCGGCGGCGCGCGAGTATCTGAGCGCCGAGGTGACGCTGCGGGCCGGGGACGAGTCGTTCGCGGCGACCCGCGCGCAGCTCGGGGCGGTGGTGCCGGTGGGGCACATCGTCGAGGCGCTGGAGCAGGCGCGGGCGGGCGAATCGCCCCTCGGGCGGCTGCTCGCCGCCGGCACGGACGTCCACGAGCTGCCGATCCTGGTGGAGTTGGACGACGAGACGGCCTTGGGGCGGCTGATCGCGTTCAAGAACCGGTTCGACCGTTCGGTGGAGTCGGCGCGCCTCGACTTCGTGGCGGGGGTTCCGCGCCCCGAGCGGCCGGGGCGCCACCTGATGTTGTACCGGGCGCTGGCGGCGATCCAGGACGCGTTGGAGGACGGGGTGGCGGTCATCGACCTGCCG
The DNA here is from genome assembly GCA_964568275.1 of uncultured Myxococcales bacterium. GTDB lineage: Bacteria > Myxococcota_A > Polyangia > DRWM01 > JAAZOP01 > JAAZOP01. The sequence goes on along the minus strand of CAZMRP010000977.1, from coordinate 1,600 downwards.
GTCGAGACGACGGAGCCGGCGCTGACCGCGGCCGAGCTGGCGAGGTACGACTTCTCGCAGGTCCTGGGCTGGTACGAGACCCCGTACTCCCGGATGCCCGAGCAGGAGACGCGGAACTACAACCTGCGGCTGGCCGGGAGCTTCGTCGACGGGACGATCGTGCTTCCGGGGCAGCGCGTCAGCCTGAACGAGGTGATCGGGCCGCGGACCGAGGTGCGGGGGTTCCAGGTCGCGCCGGTGATCGCCGAGGGCGAGCTGATCGACGGCATCGGCGGCGGCACCTGCCAGATCGCCAGCACCACCTTCGCCGCCGCGTTCTTCTCCGGCCTCGATCTCGTGCGCCGCAAGCCGCACTCCCGCCCCTCCGGCTACATCCTGCTCGGCCTCGACGCCACCGTCGTCTACCCGACGATCGACCTCGTCCTGCGCAACCCGTACGACTTCCCGATCGCGCTGCGCCTGACCGTCGCGGAGGCCAAGGTGCGGGTCGAGGTGCGCGGGGCGCGTCGGGTCTACGACGCGACCTTCGTGCGCGACGTGTACCAGGTCACCGACTTCCGCGAGCAGGTGGTCGAGATGCCGGACTGGCCGGCGGGGGTCGAGGTGCTGTCGCAGCGGGGCGTCAAGGGCTACCGGATGAAGCGCCACCGCATCCTGTGCGAGGGGACCGCCTGCTGGCGGGAGAGCGCCGAGAGCCACTACCCGCCGACGACGCAGATCGTCCGCCGCGGAACCAGTACCTCGATCGCGCGGGACTCGTTCACGCCGCCCAAGGGCGACGGGCACCCGCCGTATTCCGCGGACCGGCACATGCTCGTCACGCAGCGCGGCGCCGACTTGCAGATCCTGCGGCGCAACTGAGACCCGCCGACGGGTCGTTCCCGGGAGGAAGAGGGCGATGGCCAGAGTGCTGTTGGGCGTTTCCGGAGGCATCGCGGCGTACAAGTCGCCGGAGGTGGCGCGCCTGTTGCGCAAGGCCGGCCACACCGTCGACGTCGTGCTGACCGAGGCGGCGGCGCGACTGGTCTCCCCGGCCGCCCTGGCCGCCGTCACCGGCCGCCCCGTCCACCGCTCGATGTGGGACGGCCTCGAGTCCGGCACGATGGACCATATCGCCCTGGCGGCCGAGGCCGAGGCGGTCGTGGTGGCGCCGGCCACCGCCGACCTGCTGGCCCGCGCCGCCGCCGGACGCGCCTCGGACCTGCTGTCCGCCTGCCTGCTCGTCACCCGCGCGCCGATGCTCCTGGCGCCGGCGATGAACACCCGGATGTGGGAGCATCCGTTCACGCAACGCAACGTCGCCGCGCTGTCGACGCTGCCGAACGTGCGTTGGGTCGGCCCCGAGTCGGGGGAGCTGGCCTGCGGCTGGGAGGGTCCCGGACGGATGGCCGACCCGGCGACGATCGCCGTGGCCGTGGAGCGGCTGTGGAACCGCGACCTGGCCGGCCGCCGGTTGCTCGTCACGGCCGGTCCGACCCACGAGCCGCTCGACCCGGTCCGCTTCCTGGGCAACAGTTCGAGCGGCCGGATGGGCCAGGCGCTGGCCGAGGCGGCCGCCCGGCGCGGCGCGCGGGTCACGCTGCTGCGGGGCCCGACGGCG
>CAZMRP010000976.1:0-2053 GCA_964568275.1 uncultured Myxococcales bacterium | reverse complement strand
CAGCGCCTCGACCAGCAGCCGGGCGGCCCAGCGCAGCCGTCCGGCCCGCAGCAGCGCCTCGGTCGCCGCGTGCAGCTCCGCCACGGCCTCCGCGCCGTCCAGGCGGTAGCCGGCCTCGCGCAGCGCGGCGAGCGACAGGCGGCCGTGGTCCCACTCGAGGGCGTACACGCGGTCGACGATCTCGGAGTCGACGGTCGCGTAGCGCACCAGGTCGCGCGGCGCCTGGAACTCGATGAACGCGTTGTCGTCGGTGTTGATCGTCGCGCCGGCGGTGAACGCCAGCACCTCCGCGCGGTCGGCGAACATCAGCTGGGCCGGCACGTCGTCGGCGACGGTCACCTTCGAGCGGTGCTCGGCGAGCGCCGCGGCCGCGTCGGCCTGCGCCAGCCGTCGTCGCAGCTCGTGGATGCGCAGCGGCAGCGGGACGAGCGAGCCGAGCAGGATCAGGTCCGACGAGCCGGGGGAGGCGGCGAAGACGCGCACGTGGGGGAAGGCCGCGGCGAACGTGCGCAGGATCGACTGCACGCTGCCCTCGCTCATCTCGTACAGCTGCACCCACTGGCAGAACACCGCGCCGGGCGCCAGCGCCTGTCGGGCGGCGACGAAGTGGTCGAGGGTGAACAGGTTGGCGACGCCGGTGATCCAGGGGTTGGACGGCTCGCTGATCACGACGTCGTAGCGCTCCGGGGTCGAGGCGAGGAAGTTGCGGCCGTCGTTGGACAGCACGTGCAGGCGCGGGTCGCGCCGCAACGGACGGAACTCCAGCGACCGCGGGTCGCCCGCGCCGCCCTCGTAGGCCAGCAGGTTGACCTCGCGGAAGAACCACGAGGACTCGATCGTCGCCGGTTCCAGCTCGACGGTGTCGACCCGCGCCACCGGGAAGCGCAGCGCCGTGCCGACGGTGACGCCGGAGGCGAAGCCGACGATGGCGACCCGCAGCCCCTCCGGGCCGCGCGGGTGGAGCAGCAGCGGCAGGCCCGCCACCATCACCTGGGTCGGCATGTCGTCGCCGGTGCTGGCGTCGACCTTGCCGTTGTTCTTCATCGCCAGGTGGCTGCCCCAGCGCTGCACCGTCACCGTCGTCGAGATCCCGTCGGACAGGTACAGCAGCTCGCCGCGGCGCTCGCCGGAGAGCACCGACTGGAGGTAGGCCAGGCGGAACGAGCCGGCGACGAGGCGGTCGATGTCCCAGGTCCAGCCGCGCAGCACGGTCAGCAGCGTCAGCAGGCCGACCAGCGCCGGGATCAGGCTGACGGCGGCCCAGCGGAAGGCCTGGATCCGGGCCGCCGGGCGGTCCGCGCCGCGGCGGCGGTCCGGCGCGGCGAGGAACAGCGTGAGGGCCAGGCCGAGGTTGAGCAGGATCGAGAACGCGAACGTGAGCTGCAGGCCGTAGCCCTGGCCGAACCAGGCGCGGGCCAGCGCCGAGAGGCCCGGCACCAGCACGAAGGCCGAGGCGAAGGACCCCAGGATCGCGCCGATCGTGTTGACGGCGTAGACCGTTCCCACGTCCCGGCCCACCCGCTCGCGGCTCGTCGCGCAGACCCGCACCGTCAGCGGCAGGGTGGCGCCCATCCCGAGCGTCGCGGGGAGCACGGCGAGGGCGGCGACGCCGAAGCCCACCAGCCGCACCAGCCCCTCGCTGCCGCCGGTGCCGTCCATCGCGCCGATCCGGTCGACCAGCCAGGCGAACAGGTACGGGTAGTCGTCGGCCAGGTAGTAGCCGGCCAGCGAGCTGAGGCCGATCCAGAGCTGCACCAGCCCCAGCCAGACCAGCGGGTTGCGCATCCGCCGCAGCGCCGCCGAGGCGAGGGCCGAGCCGCCGGCGATGCCGACGAGGAAGGCGAGCAGGATGATCGTGAACGAGTAGACCGAGGAGCCGATGACCATGGCCAGGACGCGGTTCCACGCCACCTGGTAGTTCATCGACGCGAAGCCCGAGACGCCGAACGCCACCAGCGCCGCGAGCTTCGCCCGCCGCCCGAGGACGTACTCCTCCTCGTCGGGCGTCGGCGCCGCCGAGGACGCCGGCGCTTCCTCCGCCGCGCCGCCGGTC
>CAZMRP010000975.1:0-2055 GCA_964568275.1 uncultured Myxococcales bacterium | reverse complement strand
GGCGGACCCGGCGGCGGCGGGGCGGCGGCGGAAGGCTTCGCGCTCGCTCGCGGCCCGTCGACCAGTTCGGCCACCACCGCGGCCACCCGGTCCGGCTGGTACTCGAACGCCACGCCGAAGTGTCCCGAGCCCTTGCCGAGCACCTGCAGCTCGCCGCCGCGGGCGTGCGCCGCGCGCTGGACCTCCTGCTCGACGAACGGCTCCAGCTCCTCGATCGCCAGCACCCTCCGCTTGCCCTCGAGGAAGCGTCCGAGCAGCGCGCGGGGGAACGGCCAGGTCAAACCGAGCTCGAGCACCGCCACGCGGTCGACCAGCCCCAGGTCGCGGAGCGCGTCGCGCACGTACGCGCGGCCGATCCCCGAGACGACGATGCCCAGGTCCCCGGCGCCGGCCACCGTGTTCCACTCGCAGTCGTCGGCGAGCGCCGCGGCGCGGGCCAGGGTCTGCAGGTGCCGGCCGCGGTTCGCCGGCGCGTTGGCCGGCAGGTTGACGAAGCGCCGCGGGTCGCGCAGCACCGCCTCGGGCGGCGGCCGAACCGGCGCCAGCGCCCCCAGCGTCACCACGCCGCGCAGGTGCGAGAGCCGGGTCGTCGTGCGCAGCAGCACCGGGAAGCCCAACTCCTCCGACAGCGCGAACGCCGCGACGGTCATCCGCCGCGCCTCGTCGGCCGAGGCCGGCTCGAACATCGGCACGTCGGCCAGTCGCGTGTAGTGCCGGCTGTCCTGCTCGGTCTGGCTCGAGTGCTGCGAAGGGTCGTCGGCGGTGACCAGCACCAGTCCGCCGACCACGCCGACGGCGCCGAGCGTCAGCAGCGGGTCGGCGGCGACGTTGAGCCCCACCTGCTTCATCGCGGTCAGCGCGCGCCGGCCGCCCCAGGCGGCGCCGGCCGCCACCTCGAGCGCGACCTTCTCGTTGGTCGAGTACTCGAAGTACAGCCGGCCGGTCTCCCGCGCCGCCCGCGACAGCGCTTCGGAAACCTCCGTCGACGGGGTTCCGGGATAGGCGGTGACGTAGGCCACGCCCGCCTCCAGCGCCCCGCGCGCGATTGCCTCGTTGGCCAGCAGCAGCCTGCGGGCCCCCGGATGGTCCTCGAGCAGCCGGTACATCGTGGTCTCCCTCGCGGCGGCCGCGGGCCGCATCCGCCCGGCAGCCGTCGCCCCGTCCCCCGGGCCGTCGCTCAGCCGCGCCGTGTGCGCAGCGCTTCCAGCACCCGTTCCGGACGCAGCGGCAGGTCGGCGAGCCGCACCCCCACCGCGTCGAAGATCGCGTTGGCGATGGCCGGCGCCGTCGGCACCAGTCCCGCCTCGCCCACGCCCTTGGCGCCGAACGGCCCCGCGGGCTCGTCCGGCTCCACGAACTCCAGCTCGATCGGCATCCCCAGCTCGTGAGCCGTCGGCAGCTTGTAGTCGCGGAAGTCCGGGTTGAGGATCCGGCCGCGCTCCGACAGCACCTCCTCGCACAGCGCGTAGCCGATTCCCTGCGCCAGCGCGCCGTAGGTCTGCCCGGCGAGGGTCTGCGGGTTGAGCACGGTGCCCACGTCGTGGACCGCGACCAGCCGCAACACGCGCACCTCGCCGGTCTCCTCGTCGACCTCCACCTCGGCCCCCTGGGTGCCGTAGGCGTAGGCCGCCGACAGGTTGGCGAAGCCGCGCTCGAAGTCGGGCAGCTGCGTCGGCGGGTCGACGAACGACTCGGCCGACAGCATCTCTCCCCCCTCGCGGAAGTGCACGGCGCGCAGGAAGCGCGCCAGCTCCACCCGCAGCCACGGTTCCGGCGGAGCGTCGCGCAGGAACAGCAGCCCGTCCTGCAGCTCGAAGGTCCCGGTCCGCGCCGCCGCGGCGACGTCGAACGGCGGCGGCCGGTACTCCGGGTTCCGCCGGCAGTGGCGCTTGAGCGCCTCGGCCGCTTCTCCCGGGTAGGTCGTGCGCGCCAGCTCGAACAGCCGCCGGCGCAGCTCGTCCGCCGCGCGCAGCACGGCGGTGCAGGCCATGAACGCCCCGCGGCTGGCGTGGGTCCCGACGTCCCACGGGCAGTTCGCCGTGTCGGTCGGGCCGA
>CAZMRP010000974.1:0-2056 GCA_964568275.1 uncultured Myxococcales bacterium | reverse complement strand
GCTCGCCCGGCGCCGCCGGCCGCATCTTCCCCTTGCGCGCGTGGTGCAGCGCCGTGCCGATCGTCCCGCCGGCGTGCTCCGGCCCGTGGCGCGTCAGCGCCAGATACCACTTCCGCACCTCGTGCCGCTCGAACGCCATGCTCAGCGCCCGGTGCGCCGCGGCGCTGCGGGCCAGCAGCAGCACCCCCGAGGTGTCGCGGTCCAGCCGATGGACCACCCACAGCGGCTCGCCCCAGGCCGCCTCGAGCGTCCGGCGCACGCAGCGGTCCGGGTCCTCGTTGCGCCCCGGCACCACGACGGTCCCCGGCGGCTTGTCGATCGCCACCAGCTCCGCGCTGCGCCACAGCACCGGCCACGGTCCGTCCACGGGGTCGCATCCTACTCCAAGTCCCCGCCGGTTGCGCCTGCGCGCGCGACGGCCTGTCCGGTGAAGTCCACCGCACCGCCGGCGCCTCTGCGCCTCTGCGACGGGTTCACCGCGGAGCCGCGGAGAACGCGGAGCTTCAGGGTTCCGGGGTCCAGGAACCGCGGAGACACAGTGCAAGGACCGAGTTCGCTGCACGAGGCACCGCAGAGGCACCGAGCCCCGCACGCGAGGCCGGACACCACACCGGAGTCACGGAGCCCACGGAGTCCGGATCCACCGCGAAGGCCCCGAGACCGCGGAGGACGCCCCGAGCCCCCCCTGCTGCACGCCCCCCCCTGCCTGCGCCTTGGCGCCTTGGCGCGAGATGCCCCCCTGTCTGCGCCTCTGCGCGAGATCCTTGCCCGCCGTCCGCCGCAGGCGTAGTTTCGCACCGGCGCCCCGGGGCCGGGGACCTTCGCGCGAGGCGGAGGAAGGGAGCGCAGGGGAGCCCCGCATGCGGGTCGTCGGCACCGTCTTCTTCGGACTGTTGTTCACCGTCGGGTTCATCGTCTTCTTCCTGTTCCACTCGGTCACGACCTTTCCCCTCGAGACCCGCGCCGTCGTCGACACTCTGCGCGCCGCCGACGTCCGCACCGCGGCGCTCGACACGCTGGAGGCGCGCCTGCGTGCCGAGCTGCGCGACCGGCCGGACGACCCGGTGTTCGCCGAATTCGTGATCGGCCAGGCCCGCGCGCAGCTCGAGACGGTGATCACCGACGAGTGGTTCTACGGCGCGATCGCCACCGCCCACCAGGGGATGACGGACTTCCTCGAGCGGGGCGAGGACACCGTGCGGGTCGACCTGACCGGGACCAAGGAGCGGCTGACCGCGTTGTTGTTCGAGGCCGGCCGCCACGGGGTGGAGATGTGCGACGCCGTGGGCGGCGGGCGCGAATGCCGCAGCGCCGCCCGCGACTTCGAGCGGACGCTGCGCCGCTACCGCGGCCAGATCGACGAGGCGATGGACGAGGTGCCCGACGTGGTGAACCTGACCTGGCTGCTGTCCCTGGGCGGCACGCGGCCCGGGGAGCTCGAGCAGTCGTCCCCGCTGCAGGACGCCCGCCGGGCGCTCCGGCAGCTGGCCTGGGCCCGCTGGCTCGGTCTCGCCACCCTCGTGGCGATGCTCGGGCTGATCGCCCTGATCAACAAGCGCTCGCTGCAGCGGATGCTGGTCAACGTGGGGCTCGTGGCGGCCTGCGGCGCCGCGACCTACCTCGCCGTCGTCCCGACGAGCACCCAGTGGGCCGTCGGACACCTCGAGCAGCAACTGGCGGCCGAGCGGACCGCGGCCGACGAGCGCGGCGAACCGTCGTTCGCCCAGGCGGCCGGCATCCGGGTGGTCGCCGAGCTGGTCGAGCGCATCGCGAAGCGCGCCAACACGCCGGTCACGGTGGTGCTGCTGGCGGGCCTCGGCCTGGTCGTCGGGGGCGTCGTGTTGCACGTGGTCCGACGGCGGCGGCTGCGTCCCGCGCCGCAGACCGTCCCGCCACCGCCCCCCTACCCCGGCCCGATGCCCCCGGGCTACTATCCACCGGCGGCCCAGTAGCGGCCCCAGGAGCGACACCATGGCACGCATCGGGGTACTCGGCGGCGGACTCGTCGGCGGCGTCATGGCCCGCGACCTCGCCGCGGACGGCGCGCACGAGGTGA
>CAZMRP010000973.1:0-2056 GCA_964568275.1 uncultured Myxococcales bacterium | reverse complement strand
CGCCGCGCCGACGACCAGCAGCGCGCCGCGGCGGCGGCGCCCGGCGGCCCACGCCCCGAGGCCCAGCGCCAGCAGGCCGCCGGCGAGGACCAGCAGGCAGGCCGCGCCCCACCAGACCAGCCGATCGAGCCACGTCGGCCGGGTCTCCAGCTCCAGCGTCACCCCTTCGTCGGCGTCGAAGATCACCCCGTGCCACGAGAGCAACGTGCCCTCGCGCGGCAGCTCGAAGCGCGCCGCCAGCGTCCCGCGCGCCAGGTCCTCCAGGTCGCCGAGCTTCGACTGCTCCCATTCGCCGGACTTCGCCTGCAGCGTCTGGTCGCGGTACTTGCCGCTGCGCCAGTCCTCGACGGTCAGCTCGGCCACCGTCCCCACCAGCTGCAGCGGCCCGGGGCGGGCGACGCGGTAGTCCATCGCGGGGGGCAGCCAGGTTTCCACGTCGAGCACCGCCACGGGGACATCGACCCGCGGCAGTTCCAGCGACCAGTCGGCGAAGTCCTCGAACGACGCGCGCTTGGCGAAGTAGATCAGCTCGACCGTGAACGGCGCCGGGATCCCCGGTGCCTGCTCCGGCCGCGGCAGGGCGATCAGCGCCACGCGGGGGCGGTCCGAGCGCTGTCCGATCTGCACCGGCCGGCCGTCGATGAACGCGCCCCACGGCTCGACTCCCGCCGGCAGCGTCACCGCCAGGTACGAATGCCGGCTGTTCAGCATCCGCCACGCCGCATCGACCACCGTCTTGCCGTCCTCGGTGGCCACCACGCGGATCAGCGCGCGCTCCACCGCGGCGGTCAGCACCGCCCGCGGCTCGTGGTACCGCAGCGCCATCCCCACCACGTACGGCACGCGGTGGAAGCGAAACGCGAACTGCGCCACCGCCCCCCCCGGCAGCCGCACCTCGGACGGGTCCGCCGCGCTCCCGCCCTCCGCCTGGTCCGCGCTCCCCTCGATCGTGCTGTCCAGCCGGAAGCCGATCTCGCCCTCCTGGCGGTACGCGCCGTGCACGACCAGCACCGGCGCCTCCACCCGCTCCAGCTTCCGCTCGTTGGGCCGCTCGAGCAGCACCGTCACCCGGGCGCGCTCCTCCACCGGATACGGGAACCGCAACGTCAACCCCTCCGCCGCCGGCTCGACCCGCAGCGGCTCGTCGGAGCCCTCGAGCAGCGCCTTGACCAGCTCCCAGTCGGGCAGCGGGTCCAGCTCCACCTCCTCCAGCGGCGCGTCGTGGATCGTCAGCTCGAGCTGCACCGTGGCCCGCACGGCGGCGGGCTCCACGGCCACGTCGAGCGCGGCGGTGGAGCGATAGCGCGGCGGCTTGGGCGGCGGCGGCGGCGGCAACGCTTCCCCCGGCCCCGTCGCCTCGCCCGGCCCCTCGACCCCCGGCACCGGCTCCGCGGCCACCGGCTGCACGCCGGTCAACGGCCGCCGCGCCACGAACTGCAGCACGAAGTCCCGCGGCGCGTGCACCGCCAGCAGGTGCTGCGTCACCGGCCCTTCCGCCCCCGGCGCCGGCCGGACCGCCGACGACCGCACGAGCACCGCGCCGAGCGCCGAGACGTCCTCGACCCGCGCGTCGACGACGAAGGTGGCCTCGACGGCGGCCGCCAGCGGCATCGGCAACGCCACCGACTTGGGTCCCATCCGCGGGTCGACCGCCACCGCGTAGGACACCGCCACGCGGTGCATCCCGCTCTGCCGCAGCAGCAGGCCCGGGTTCCCGCCCGCCAGCGTCGTGACCCGCGCCGCCTCCCCCTCGCCCGCCGTCGCCACGCTGCGCAGCGCCAGCGGCCGATCGAACAGCGGGACGACCGTCCAGCCCTCGCGCAGCACCTCCACCGCCACCGTGCCGTCGACCAGCACCACGCCGTCGCCGAGCGTCACGCGCAGGGCGGCCGAGTGCACCAGCGCGTCGACCGGGGGCCGGTTGCGGACGTCGTCGCCCTGCGTGCGGAACACCGTCAGCTGCTCGATCAGCGCCCGCACTTCGGCCCACGACAGCTCGACCGACGCCCCATCGACCTCGGGCAGCCCGTCGTCCGACTCGGTCCGCTGCGCCGCC
>CAZMRP010000972.1:0-2057 GCA_964568275.1 uncultured Myxococcales bacterium | reverse complement strand
CGTCGAAGGCGGGGTGGCGTGCGTAGCCGATGCGCGCGGCAAGGTCGAGGATCGCCCCCTCGACGTCGATCTTGCCGCCGTTCAAGTACTTGATCGGGGCGTAGAAGCGGTCGGCCTCCAGCGCCAGCCACATCCCGAAGTCGAAACCGTACTCGCCCCGGAAGCGCAGCAGCGGCACCGGCCCCACGTCGCGGTTGGTGCGCCGGATCAACCCGTCGGCCGAGGTGAAGTCGATCACCGCGTCGCGGATCTGCAACGCCGCGCCGATCGAAACCTCGTGCTGCGGGTAGTCCCAGAAGAAGTCGTAGTGGTAGCCCAGCCGGTAGTAGTCGAAGCCGTAGCGCGTATCGAGCCCGGTGCCCTCCGCGAACGTCGCGTCGTCCACCACGATGTCCCGGTACAGGTAGACGTTGGTGCGGATGTCGAGCGGCTGGTACAGGAAGGTGATGTTGTGTCCCGGGCCGAGCTCCAGCTCCGCCGACAGCCGGCCCGTGGGGAACCAGACGTCCTGCCCGCCCTCCTCCACGTAGTCGAAGGTCGAGCCGTTGGTGCCGAACTGGATCGTGTGCTTGAGCGGGATCAACGTCCCGATCTCGGCCAGCGCCCGGCCCTGCACGAACGGCAGCTCGTCGGCCTCCCCGTCCGCACGGGCCGCCGGAGCCAGCGCCAGCCAGACCATCGCCCCTGCCGACAACAGACGCAGCTTGTTCATCTCATCCTCCCTTCACGGATCGATTCGCCCGCTTCCGTTCCCCGGTCGCCGCTCGCCCGACGCGACGTCCGCTCGGCCACTGTAACCACCGACTTGACGTTGGCATCAAGTCCGGAGCACTTTTGTCCATATTTTAGAGGACAAGCCTAGGCGCCGGGCCTTTGGACGAAAATCCCTTTGTGTACGTTATCTTGGCTGACTTGGGCCCCGGGCGGAACGGACGCGGTGATCCAGACGTTGCCGCCGATGACGGCTCCCCGGCCGATGGTGACGCGGCCGAGGATCGTCGCGCCGGAGTAGACGATCACGTCGTCCTCGACGACGGGGTGGCGGGGCACGCCCTTGATCGGGCGGCCGTGCTCGTCGAGGGGGAACGAGCGGGCGCCGAGGGTGACGCCCTGGTACAGGCGGACGCGATTGCCGATCACGGTGGTCTCGCCGATCACGACGCCGGTGCCGTGGTCGATGAAGAAGAACTCGCCGATGGTCGCGCCGGGATGGATGTCGATGCCGGTCAGCGAGTGGGCGTGTTCGGTGATCATCCGCGGGATGATCGGGACGCCGAGCAGATGCAGCTCGTGGGCCAGGCGCTGGTCGCAGATCGCGGTCAACCCCGGATAGCAGAAGATCACCTCGTCGGGGCTGGTCGCCGCCGGGTCGCCCTCGAAGCCGGCGCGGACATCGGTGGCGAGCAATCGGCGCACCTCGGGCAGCCGCGCGAGGAAGCGCCGGGTGATGTCGTGCGCCTGGACCTCGCAGTCCTCGCAGCGGTCGTGCGAGCGGTCGCAGGCGAAGCACAGGCCGCGCCAGATCTGCTCCTGGAGGATCTTCTGGAGCCGGTCGAGGGTCGCACCGATGTGGTAGCAGCGGTTCTCGGCGGTGACCTCGGAGACGCCGAAGTAGCCGGGGAACAGCACGGAGCGCAGCAGGTCGACCACGCCGACCACGACCTCGCCGGACGGCAGCACGCCGCGCCGGCCGGGACCGCGGAGCATCTCCAGCCCGCTGCCGGCGCCGCACAGCGCTTCGACCACGCGGCCCAGATCGCCGTTCTCGCCCGCGCAGCCCGGGGCGTTCGGCTTCACGTCGGTCTCGGACATCGCGCGCCTCCGCTTCGCCGGCCGCCTAGTGCGCGTGGTGCGGGCACGGCGGCGGCTCGGGATTCTGGGGATTCCGGGCGAAGGCCACCGCGCAGCCCATGCAGCCGAACAGCCGCACTTGACCCTCGTGCTGGACGGCCGGCGTCTCCGCGGTGACGGTGAACTTGTCGCCGCCGATCGGACAGATTTCCTGCTGGCCGATCCGCTCCGGGGCCAACTCGCCCGCCGTCTTGACCGGCAGGTTG
>CAZMRP010000971.1:0-2057 GCA_964568275.1 uncultured Myxococcales bacterium | reverse complement strand
GGGCGACATGGTCCCCTATGCGGAGCCACTTGCCGCGCCGCCGCCCCGGCAGGTCACGTCGCAGGCCGGCACGTGCGTGCACTCGACCCGGCACGCCCCGAGGCACTCCACCACGCAGTACTCGTCCAGCTCGCACTGCACGGTCGAGCGGTCGCCGACGACGAAGTCGCACGATTGCACGAACCGGCAGCGCGCCGCGCAGCGTTCCCCGCACTCCAGGTTGCAGCGCTCCCCGATCCAGCAGTACGGCTGGCAATCGTCGCCGCAGGACAGGTTGCACGGTCCCCAGTCGATGCTGTCCCGGCAGGTCGGCGCGCAGCGGTCGCCGCAGGCGATGTTGCAGACGCCCTCGACGTACATGCACTCCGGCTCGCAGTCGTCGCCGCAGGACAACGTGCAGTCGTGCTCCACGTAGCGGCAGGCCGGCGCCGGGTCGTCCTCGCACCCGGCCCAGGCCGTGCCGGACGCCGCGCAGGCGAGCACGGCCCAGGCCGCCCGCGTCGCTCCCCGGCGCACCTCGCGCTCGCGCATCGCCGCCGTCCTCCCCCGGGATGCCCGCGGGGTCATTCCCGGAACTCGTAGGCGCCGCGGTCCCACGTTCCGTCCTCGCCGCGCCGGACGCTCGCCAGGTCCCAGTCCGCCGGCGGCGGCAGCGCCCGGCCCGCCGCCGTCGGTCCGGCGAGCCGCAGGTCGCCGGAGGCCGCGTCGAGGAACGGGTCGTCCGGCAGCACCTGCCCGGTCGCCTCCTCGAGCCGCTCGTCCAGGCTGGTCGTCCCGTCGTCCCGCCGGTTGTCCCAGAACGCGTTGTACTCGTGGCGCCCGTGGAGCATGATCTGCCCGGCGCGGGTCGCGGCCCACAGGTTGTTCACCACCTGCAGGTCCGACACCAGCCCTTCGGGCGACTCGCGGACCCCCGCGTTGAGCCCTTCCAGGCCGTAGAACGTGTTGTTGGCGATCAGCACCCCCGAGCCGTGCTCGGTGAGGTGGATCGCCGCCCAGACCGGCCAGTCGGCGCGCGTGCGCCGCAGCACGTTGCCGTAGAACCGGACGTTGTCCACCCCCTGCAGGCCGACGAACACGCCGTAGGAATCGATCAGCACGTTGCGCCGGAAGACCACGTCGCGCACCTCGCGCAGTGCCACGGTGAACGCCTCGTGGTGCAGCCCGGCCCGCGCGAACGTCGTCGCCTCGACCAGCACGTCGCGCGAGTTCTGGAGGAACAGCAGGCCGCGGAAGGAATCGTGCACGTAGGCGTCGCGGAGCGCGAAGCGGGTCACGCCGGCGGCGTAGCTGTAGATCGCGTCTTCCGAGCCGTGCGTCGGGTCGGGCCGGTGCCCGCAGCCGCGCACGTCCACGTGCCGGAACGAGACGTCCGTGGCCTCGCAGTTCCACGGGAAGGTGATCGGGAAGCCGGGCGGCTCGCCCGCGCACTCCCGGGCCTCGATCGAGATGCCGTAGGCGTCGTCGTCGCCGCCCCGGCCGACCCGGCCGTCGACGACCAGGCGGCCGGTGACCACGGCGAGCGGCCCGAGCCGGGCCCGGCCCTCGCCGAAGACGGCCTCCCAGCCGACGTCGCTGCCGTGGTCGTCCGCGGTGGCCTTGACGATGCCGACGAACCGCCCGCCGGCCTCCGGCACCTCGAACTCGAGTTGGAAGAAGCGCTCCGGCCACGGACCGTCGTAGTAGTCGCCCGCGGCGAGCATGTAGCGCGCGCCGCGCTCCGGCGTCTCGGGCAGCCCGGACAGCGCATCGGCCCAGGTCGAGCCGTCGCCGGCGCCGTAGGCCGCCCCCGGCGGCCGCACGTGGACCGTGCGGTCCCACGCCCGCGGCACGTCGTCCCACGCGCCCACCGGCTCGGCCTCGCCCGGCTCCTCGCCGATCACGGTACCCGGCTCGTCGACGTAGAAGTCGGCGTCGTCGTCGTAGGCGTACTCGAAGCCGAGCGGCCCGTCGCTGCGGGTCTGCGTCCCGTCGCCGTTCCCGCAGCCGGCGGCGAGCCACGCCGCGACGGCGGCGGCCGTCCCGCGTCGGAGCCCGCCGCGACCCCGCGCTCCCCT
>CAZMRP010000970.1:0-2057 GCA_964568275.1 uncultured Myxococcales bacterium | reverse complement strand
AAAGTCGTTGGGGAGGTTGATCAGGGCAGTCCGTACTCCCCGCGGTGTCGGTACATCCGCTTCAGGTTGTCCGCGAACGGGCTGCCCTTGTCCACGTTGAGGATCTGCCGGTTGAACGCGTCGAACAGGCCGATGGACAGGGCCAGGATCGCGTCGGCCACCTGCTCGCAGGTGATGAAGTGGCTCTCCCCGCCGTAGCGCCGCACGAACTCCGGGTACGCCTCGCCGTGCACGGCCAGGGCCGAGTCGGTGATCACGTTGCGGGTGCGCAGGATGTTGATCCGCGCGCCCTCCGGCGCGAGGTGCCGCACCAGGTACGGGCAGAGCGACTCCATCACCGCCTTGGACAGCGCCACGTACTCGTAGCCCTGGTAGTAGTTGTCCGGCCCGTCGCTCGACGTGCCCACGGTGTACCGCGGGTAGCGGCCGAAGATCCGCTTGGCGTGCTGCAGGTACGCGACCATCGGCCAGGCGCTGTACTCGAGACTCTTGTCCAGCGCGCGGCGGGAGTAGCTCTCCACGCCCTGGGCGATCTGCACCACGCACACGTTGCTCAGGAACACCTCGATCCGTTCGTGGTCCTTGCGGACCTGCTCGAGCAGCGCCAGGGTGTCCGGGTCCTTGGACACGTCGGCCTCGAGGATCGCCGGCTCGGGCGCACCTGCGGCCGCGAACTTCGCCCGCACCTCGGACTCGTCCGCCGAGCCCCAGCGGTGGGTCAGATAGCAGTGCGCGCCGTGGCGGCCGAAGGCGAGGCCCGTGGCCAGGCCGATGCCCTTGGTGCCGCCGGTGATCACCACGGCCTTGCCGTGGAAGTCGTTGAGGGTCACGGGGTCTCCCCTTCCCGGCCCGCTTCCGGCCGCGTGTAGTTCTCGAGGATCCGCTGCCGGGTCTCGGGCTGCGCGAAGCACAGGCGGTGCATCGCCGCCTCCAGCGTCCGGGTCTCCTCGAACAGCTGCCGGTGCCGGATCGACAGGTTCGCCTTGAGGGTCACCAGGGCGTGGCGCGGCTTGTCCGCCATGCGCCGTGCGAGCTGGACCGCCTTGGGCCACACCTGTTCCCGGGGCAGCACGTGGTTGACCCCGGACCGCGCCTCGAACCGCGCGCCCCGGACGATCTCGCCGCCGAACATCATCTCCCGGGCCAGGTACTCGCCCACCGCGTCCTGCAGCAGCCGCGTGATGCCCATGCCCGGCGTGAAGCCCATGTTCATGAAGCTGCACCCGTAGCGGCTCTCCCGCGCCATCAGCAGCACGTCGCAGCACAGCCCGAGGGCCAGGCCGCCGCCCACCGCGTGGCCCTCCATGGCCGCGATCGCGGGCACGGGCAGGTCGAGCACCGCCTTGGAGAGCAGGATGTCCGCGGCGTCCATCTCGCCCGAGGTCAGCTCGAGCAGCAGGTCCTGGTGCGCCCCGGCGCAGAAGATCCCGGGCAGGCCGCGGAGCACGATCACCCGCACCGACCCGTCCGTCGCGGCGACCCGCAGGACCGCCTGCAGTTCGTCCACGAACGGCGCCGTGAACGCGTTCCGGTTCGCCTCGTCCCGCATCGTCACCACGGCGATGCCGTCGTCCTCGCGGGTCAAAGTCACGCGCTCGGTCATTCGTTCCTCCCGCGGAGCGAGCGCCACCACGGGGCCGGCTCGCCGTCCAGGAAAGCGCGGATCGCGGCGACCCGCTCGGGGTCGCGCACCAGGGTCGCGGTGTGGTCCGCCCCGAGCCGCAGGGCCCGGTCGGGGTCGTGCGCGGCCACCGCGTCGCCCAGCGTCTTGAGCTCGGCCACCGCCTCCGGACGGGCGCGCAGCAGGTGCCGCAGGATCGGTCGCAGCGCGCGCTCGAGCAGCGCGGGGTCCTCCACCAGCGTGTCGACCAGGCCCAGCTCCACGGCCCGGCGCGCAGCGATGCCGCTCGTCAGGGCAAGCCACCGCGCCCGGCGCGGGCCCAGCCGCTCGTGGAGCACCGGGATCACCACCGCCGGCACCAGGCGGAGGGCCAGCTCGGGCAGGGCGAAGGTCGCCCGGGAGGTCGCCAGCACGATGTCCGCGACCGCCGCCAGGC
>CAZMRP010000969.1:0-2058 GCA_964568275.1 uncultured Myxococcales bacterium | reverse complement strand
GGGATGGCGGGGCTGGCGGACCGTCGGCCGCGCGAGTTGTCCGGGGGCCAGCAGCAGCGGGTGGCCCTGGCGCGGGCGCTGGCACGCCGGCCGGAGCTGCTGCTGCTCGACGAGCCGACCTCGGCCCTCGATGCCTCGACCCGCGACGCCGTGCTCGGCGCCCTGCAGGGGCTGCTGCGCGCCGTGGAGCTGCCGGCGCTGGTGGTGACGCACGACCCGGCGGTGGCGCAGGTCGCCGACCGGATGGCCGTGCTGCTCGACGGCCGGGTGGTTCAACAGGGGACGCCGGCCGAGGTGTTCACGAAGCCGCGGGATCGCGCGGTGGCCCGGCTGGTCGGCTTCCGCAACCTGTTCCCGGGCACCGTCGCGGAGCTCGGCGAGGACCGCGCGTGGCTGGCGACGCCCGCCGGCCGCCTGCGCGTGGAGCCGCAGCCGTGGCTGCGCGAGGGGCTCGAGGTGCACTGGGGCATCCGCTCCGAGGAGGTGATCCTGGTGCGTCCGGACCGGCCGCTCTCCGAGCGGGTGACGGACAACCGGATCGCGGGCACGCTCGAGACGGTGCTGCAGCAGGGGCTGTACGTGCGCGTGGAGTTCCACGGTCCCGTCGACCTCGAGATCCTGATGCCGCGCTACGTGCAGGACCGGCTGCACCTGCAGGTCGGCGAGACCCACGAGGTGGCGCTCAAGCCGCGCTACGTGCAGGTGTTCCGGGCGTAGCGCTACTCCAGGAAGAACACCCCGAGCAGGTCCTCGGTCATCGAGATCGGCTGGGTGCCGCCGCGGCGCAGGCTGGTGACGCGGAACTGGTAGTACATGCCGGGCTCGAGCGCCGGGCCGGCGTAGGCGGCGGAGGCCTCGCCGCCGCTCACTCCCGGCAGCGGGTCCGGATGCCAGACCTCGTTGCCGAAGGCGTCGTACACCACCAGGTCGTACGCGTCCTCGCTCGAGTCGTCGACCCAACGGAAGGTCGGCGCGGCCGACACCGCCTCGGGCTCGGTCTCCCCGGGGTCGAGGATTTCCAGCGCGCCGGTGACCTTGAACGCGCCGTCGAGCATGAAGCTGCGGGTGCCGGAGAGGGGGTCCGGCACGGTGATGTGCAGCACCTGGGTGCCGGCGATGCCGGGGTCGGGGTCGCGCACGCAGGCGTCGTTCTCGAAGGCCGCCAGCACCGCGTAGCTCCCGTCGGGCACCCCGTCGATCACCCAGGCCCCCGTGATGTCCGGGGCGGCCGGCGGCGCCGGCGCGCGCAGGCCGGTGGCGACCTCGCCGCGCTTGAGCGTGTCGTCGTAGGTCTCCTCCGGCACCAGCACGACGCTCGTGCCGTCGCACGCGCCGCCGTTGACGATGTTGATCGAGCCCGAGATCGCGCCCGTGTCCACCTCCGGCAGCTCGGTCAGATCGACGCCCGTCACGTGCTGGCCCACCTCGACCATGGTCGACTGGGGGCCGAGCTGGAGGAACGCCTTGTAGCCCTTGACGACGTAGGTGCCGACGTCGGCGTTGAACACGACGTAGGCGCCGGACCGGTCGCTCCAGCCGATGGGCGGGTTCGGGGTGCCGGCGTTGGCGACGATCAGCACGCCGCCCGGGGCGTCGGCGACGACGCGGCCGGCGATGCTGCCGCGCTCGCGCGTCGGCGTCGGCAGCGGGATCAGGCCCACGTCGGTCGTGGCGTTCTGCACCGTCCACTCGCCGTCCCCCGCCACGGCCAGCGCCACCGCGTCGATCGGCAGCGCCACGCGGACGCCGTGCGGGAAGTTCTCGTAGTCCTGGGCGCCCACGCGCAGGGTGAACGTCCCGCGACCCGGCACCAGCGCGCCGTCCGGCTCGCGCGTCACCGGCACCGTCAGCTCGTACCCGCCGTCGGCCCCGGTGACCGCCACGTCGGTGGCCGCGGCGCCGGTGTCGTCGGCGGCGAACACGCGGGCGTCCGGGATCCCGTCGTCGGTCACCAGGTCGAACACGCGGCCCAGCAGGTGGACCGGGTCGTAGCAGGCGAACGCGCCGTCCGTGCGCAGCTCGCACGACCGGTCGCCGGCGCAGGACGCGGGGTCGTCG
>CAZMRP010000968.1:0-2060 GCA_964568275.1 uncultured Myxococcales bacterium | reverse complement strand
GCTTCGGCGCGGGCTCCGCCGCGGGCTCCGCCTCCACCTCCACGATCTCGATCGGAGAGTCGGCGGCCTCCTCCCGGTGCCGCCCGCGCGACGCACGCCACACCCCGGCCGACCAGCCCGCCGCGCGTCGCAGTCCGCGGCCGCACGCGAACAGCCCGCGCCCGATCCGCTTCGCGAACGCCAACAGCGGCCGCGGCGTCGCCACCACCACCAGCACCATCACCAGGCCGGCCGCCACGATCCCGCCGCCCCAGACCGAGAACAGCGAGGACAACATCCCGCCCAGCAGCTCGCCCGCCGAACCGCCCAGCTCGTGCCCCAGCACCCGCGCCTCCGGCGCCCCGAGGTGCAACAGCGCCGCGAGCAGCACGCCGTTCGCCAGGTACGCCAGCAGCGTCCCGAGCGTCACTTCGTGGCGGGTCTCGGTGAACCAGATCACCCCGAGCACCGCCAGCAGCGCCAGGTAGTAGCCGGCGGCCAGTCCGACCAACTGCAGCACGACGAAGGCCGCGTAGCGTCCCACCACGCCCATCATGTTGCCGCCGGTCGGCAGACCGTCCGCGCCGAGCCCGTCGTACGACCCGAGCGACAGTCCGACGAAGACTGCGCCGAGCAGCGCGAGGACCGCCGTCACCTCGGGACGCGGTTTCGACGCCATCGCGGCGACGACAGCGGTGGCCTTCTTCTTTCCTTTCGACATCCTTTGTACCACCTTCTACTACACAGCGAAGGTATCCCCGCGCGTCGACCCAAGTCAAAAAAAGCGCTCTCCGCTCGCGTATCGGAATCGTTCGTGCTTTCGAGGGAATGGAGTTCTCTGGTAGCGTTCCGGGGACGGCTTGGCGGAGGGGGTCCGCGGAGCCGGGGCGGTGGTGATGGCGACCTGGCTGGTCCGGCTGTTCGGGCGACTGGTCTGCGCCTTGTCGGCAGCGGGGGCCGAGCGCCTCGGCCGGTTCCTGGGGCTCGTCTGGTTCCAGGTCGTGCGGATCCGTCGGGGCACGGTGCTGCGGCAGCTGCGCGCGGCGTTCCCGGCGTGGTCGGCGGGGCAGGCGCGCGCCGCCGCCCGGGCGCTCTACGCCAACCTCGGCCGCTGGTCGGCGGAGTTCCTGCGCGTGACCGGGCCGCCGCGGGTGCGGGACGAGGCGCTGCGGCAGGTGGAGGTCGAGGGGCTGGCGGCCTACGAGTCGGTCGCGGCGGAGGGCGGCGGCGCGATCGTCGTCACCGCCCATCTGGGCAACTGGGACGTGGCGGCCTGTTCGCAGGCCTTCGCGGGCCGGCGGCTCACGCTGTTGTCCCGCCGGCTGTCGAACCGCGGGCTCGACCGGTACTGGATGGAGGGGCGCCGGAAGCTGGGGCTGGAGATCGTGGACGAACGGACGCCGCTCGTGCGGCTGGCCGAGCTGCTGCGCGCGGGTCGGACGCTGGTGCTGATCGTCGACCAGGCGACGCCGCCGGAGCTGGGCGGGACGCGCGTCCCGTTCCTGGGTCGCGCGGCGTGGACCACGCGGCTGCCGGCGCTGCTGGCGGTGCGCACGGGAGCGCCGATCTTCCCGGTGTTCGTGCACTCGCCGGCCGGCGCGCCGCACCGGATCCGGATCGAGGCGCCGCTGCGGGCCGCGGAGCTGACCGGCGGTCCGGCGGAGCGGGTGTCCCGGCTGACGAGCGCGATCAACGAGCGGCTGGAGCGGCGCGTGCGGGAGCACCCGGACCAGTGGCTGTGGCTCCACCGGCGCTGGAAGGACTTCCCTACGGCCGGGCGTTCCGCATGATGCGGTAGAGCCGGAACCGGTGCAGGCCGTACAGCAGCAGCGCCGGCAGGGCGAACGCCAGCAGCAGCAGCGCCAGCGCCTCGAGGCGTTCGCGCCGCGGGTCGAACTCGGCCACGACGATCGTGGCCGCGGCGGTGCTGGGCGACCGTACCGCCGGCCGGTCGACGACCGCGGCGGCGACCGGGGCCGCGGCCTCCGCCGCCGGAGCCTCGGCGACGCGCCCGCGGCGGGCCAGCTCGCCGGTCAGGAGCGCCAGGTTGTGGCGGGCGGGGCCGGAGGCGGGCAGCGGGC
>CAZMRP010000967.1:0-2069 GCA_964568275.1 uncultured Myxococcales bacterium | reverse complement strand
ATGGTGATGGCACCCGAACGACACCTCGACGACCCCGACGGCCATCGCCGCAATGGCATGCAGACAGGTGACCGGGTCCGAGTCCATGAGTCGAACCACCACCGGTGGGGCGGGATCGTCGGCACGATCGTCGCGCACCAGCCCCGCGCCTACCTGGGCCGCGAGTGGACCGTGATGGCCGACGACGGCACCACCGCGAACTTCCAGACGGCCGAGATCGGCCCGGCCCGGCCGCCGAGACCATCGACGGAGCCGGAGCCGTGACCCTCGACCCCTACGGCGGGCCACCCGTCGGCCGTCACGGCGGCCGATCAGGCCGCTGGGGGTTCGTCCGTGGGCCGATCACCGCCGCGCAGGAACGAGAGATCGCTGCGGCGCCGACGGTGTGGCGTCGGCCGATCTGCCAGGCAGTCGCCTGGTACCAGACCCACCCGCGTCCCGGGTCGCTCGTGCACCCCCGGTGGGTGCCAGTCCAGTGGCTCGTCGACCTGTTCGACGGCCACCTCGACACCGGCCTGTTCGCCGACCACCGCGAGACGCGGGCGCGGGTACGGGCCGAGAGCCGCGGTCGCCGGTTCCTCAACCTGTTCGGCTACACCGGCAGCTTCACCTGCGCCGCGGCCGCGGGCGGGGCCGCCGCGACGACCACCGTCGATCGCTCGGCGACCTACCTGCGCCGGGCGCGCGAGAACCTCGAGCGCAACCGCCTGTGGAGCCCGCGGCACGAGCTGGTGCGCGACGACGCCGAACCGTTCCTCGCGCGGGCGCGGCGGGCCGGCCGGAGCTGGGAGCTGTGCCTGCTCGACCCGCCCAGCTTCTCCACGGGCCGTGGCGCGCCGCCCTTCGACGTGCAGCGCGACCACCGGGCGCTGGTGGAGCGGACGCTCGGCGTGCTCGCGCCCGGGGGCGTGCTGTACTTCTCGACGAACCACCAGCGCTTCGAACCGCGGCTCGCGGGGCTGGCGGCCGAGGTCCGGGAGATCACGGACGAGACGATCCCGGAGGACTACCGCAACCGGACGATCCACCGCTGCTGGCGGTTGGTGCAGGTTTCCTGATGCCTGCGGGGATTCGTGGTAGGCTGCCGCAGGGAGCCCGGCGACGCCGCCCGCGGAGCGTCGCGGCCGCCGCGCCCCCGGAGACGGAGCGGACGATGCGGAGCAGCACAGCCGTCGTGGCAGCCGTGGTGACGGCCCTGCTCCCCGCCGGAGCGCTCGGGCAGGAGGAGGCGGCCGCGGAGCCGTCCGCCGGGAGGGCGGAGACCGAGCTGAGCTTCACGGCCGTGGACACGGGGCTGCAGATCCGGATCGTCGATGGGAGCCCGGGGCGCATCCCGGACCGGGACTGTCGCACGCCGTGCCGGTTCCGGGTGCCCAACGGGCACTACGTGGTCGCGGCGGGGACGTACGAGTTCGAGGTGGGCGCGAACGGGGGAACGCAGCACTGGGCGGTCGAGGACGACAGCGGGCACCTGCTGGCGCTGGGCATCATCGGCATCCTGCTGGGCGGCGGCGGGCTCGGCGTGGGCATCTGGGGCCTGGCGGAGCTGCTGCCGCAGGACGACCCGAGCACCGAGTGGCTGGTGGGGGCGAGCGTGGGGACGGGGCTCGGGGGGGCGATCTTCGTGGCCGGCATCGTGGCCGCGGCGCTGTACCCCGGCTCGGCGGAGCTGCGGTCGTTCGCGCAATCGATCGGCGAGTCGGCGACGCTCTCGCCCTCGGTGGCCATGTTCCGCGACGCCGACGGGGCCCCGGGCTGGGGCTTCACGCTGGCCCTGAGCCTCTGACTCAGAACTCGATGCGCCACCGCACGTCGGCGCCCACGTTGCCGAACTGCTGGTCGTTGTTGTTGTCGTAGACGCCCTCCACCGAGAGCTGGTCGGTCACCTCGTAGGAGAACACGGCGCGGAAGTCGTGGGTGTCGGTGAGGGCCGAGGAGGCTTCGATCCGCACCTGGTCGGAGAGGCGCTTGCCGATGGTGATGCGCGGCTCCGAGCGGCCGGTGCGCGAGGAGTACTCGGTGGTCAGCCGCATCTGGTCGATGATCGGCACGTAGCGGTTGACGCGCTC
>CAZMRP010000966.1:0-2079 GCA_964568275.1 uncultured Myxococcales bacterium | reverse complement strand
TCGCCGGTCCGGTGCCGCGGGCGTTCAGCTCTCGGGTGCTTCGAGGTCCCCGGCGATCTGTTCCACCGCCTCGTCGACCCATTGCAGCCGCTCCGCGTCCGGCGGTGTCGCCGCGGCGAGGCGCGTCCGGGCCGCGCGCAGGCCGTCGAGGGCGGCGGCGCTGCCGAGGGCGACGAAGCCGTCGAGGGCGTTCTTCCAGACGGGCGGGTCGGCGTCGCCCAGCGCCTCGCCCAGGAACTCCAGCACCGCCGGGATACGGTGTTCCCAGATCGCGTCGACCAGCAGCGCGCGGGTGGAGCGGTCGGTTTCGGCGCGGAAGGTCTCGATCAGCAGCGGGAGCACCGCGTGGTCGGCCTCGACCAGCTCGAAGTACTCGTCGACCTTGCCCGGGCCCTTCCGCAACACGGCGACGGCGCGGGCGACGAGCCGTTCGAGGTCGGCGCGGGACGGCGGAGGAACGTCGGACCTGTCCATCGGCAACTCCCTCCTGGGCCGGCGGTGCAGGCCCGCCGGCCGGGCGGTCCACGCGGGTCGCGTGCATGATGGCACGAATCGGTGCCGGTCGTCTGCCCGGGCGAACCGTTGCGCCGCGCGGGCGGACCGGCCTACGCTGTGCGGCAGCGGGGCCCGCTGCGGCCGCGCGAGGAGGCGTTTCGATGCGGAGGTCGGCGGCGGTCCTGGCGGTCGTCGGAGGTCTCGCGGCGGGGGCGCTCGGCTGCCCGGGTGACGGCGGCGTCGCGCACGGGGGCCAGGGGAGCGACGCGGGGGTGCGGCTGGTCAACGGGACGGAGTCGACGATCTGCCGCGTGCGGGTCGGTCGCTGCGATCTGGACCCGCCGACGACGCGGGACGTGCTGCAGGGCCGCGGCGCGCTGGCGCCGGGGGAGACCGTGACGGTGCCGGTCCCCGCCGGCTGCTGGAACATGAAGGCCGAGGACTGCGGCGGGGGCTTCGTCAGCGGTCTGGCCGGCGTGCGCGTCGGCGACGGCGGGGCGACGGTGGAGTTCACGCCGTAGGGCGGCCCGCCGACCGTCGACGGGCGGCCGGCGAGTTGGTACCCTTCCCGGGAAGGAGGGCGTCGCACGGTGCAGCGGGAACATCGGCTCCGGGTCGGTTCGCAGCGGGCGGGGGGTCGGGTTCGACAGGGGGTGGCGTCGGCGCGGCGCGGGTGGCGCGGGGTGGTGCTGCTGCTGTGCTGCGGCTGCAGCACCGAGTACCTGCCGGTGGCGTTGACGCCGGACGGGGAGCTGGTGACGGTGGCGGAGGTCGACCCGCCGGCGGGGTGCGAGGAGCTCGGGCCGGTGGAGGGCAAGCACGGCACGCAGTGCAACGCCTTCGGCCGGACCGGGACGCGGGACGGCGCGGTGGCGGTGTTGCGCAACGCGGCCGGCTCGCGGGGCGCGACCTACGTGCGGATCGACCGGGAGCTGGCTCCCGACGTGCCGCACGACAACTGCCTGTACACGCTGCGCGGCACGGCGTTCCGCTGTCCGTAGCGGGCGCGGGGCGGGGGAACGCGAGACGAAGGGGGCGCGGTTCAGAACAGGTCCGCGTTCCGCGGGTAGACGGCCTGGGGGTCGATCCGGACGTCGAGCAGCGCCGGGACGCCGGCGGCGAAGGCGCGGCGCAGCGCCGGGCCCAGTTCGGCCGAGCGTTCGACCAACTCGCCGTGGCCGCCGAGCGCCTCGGCGAGGCGGTCGTAGCGCGTGGCCGGGGACAGGTCGGCCGCGACGTCGTAGTCGAAGTACTTGCGCATCAGGTGCTTCTCGAGGGCCCACATCGCGTTGTTGCCGAGCACGACGACGACGGGGAGCCGGTGGCGGACGAAGGTCTCGAAGTCGAGGGCGGCGAAGCCGAACGCGCCGTCGCCGGCGAGCAGCACGACCTGCCGGTCGGGGTGCAGGAGGCGCGCGGCGAGGGCCGCGCCGGGTCCGGCGCCGAGGCAGCCGAGCGGTCCGGCGTCGAGGAACGAGCCCGGCGTGGAGGTGGCCAGCTCGCGGCCGGCCCACGAGACGAAGTCGCCGCCGTCGCCGACGACGAGCGCATCGCGCTCCAGCACCCGCGCCAGTTCGCCGTAGA
>CAZMRP010000965.1:0-2080 GCA_964568275.1 uncultured Myxococcales bacterium | reverse complement strand
ATCTTCTTGCCCGCGATCGGCTGGCCGGTCTTGGTCGTGATCGTCCCGTGCACCGTGCCCTTCCGCTGCTCGCCGACGGCCGGCAGCACCGGTCCGCCGCCCAGCGCCACCAGGTCCTCGATGTCCCCGGGCGCCTCGGGGATCGTCCCCGGGACCCACCGGGTCGATGCTCCGCCGGGCACGAACACCTCGAGCCCCGCCTCGCTGGCGACCCACACCCGGCCGGCGCCGTCGATCGCCAGGCCCTTGAGCATGGCGCCGACGCCCTCCTCTTTCCAGTCCTTGCGCACGCGGCGGCCGTCGGGGAGCAGGCAGCCGAGCGCCCCGAGGTTGAAGGCCACGCACAGGCGGCCGCCGGCCCCCATCGCGACCTTCGCGCCGCTGCCGAGGAACTCGCCGTCGTCGGCCAGGCTCAGCGCCTCCCACTTGGCGTCCTTCCACTTCAGCACGTCCTCGCCGGCCACCGCGTACATCGCGCCCTCCGGGCCCGGCACGATGCCGTCGAAGAAGAACTTGTCCTTCCCCAGACCGCCGAGGTCCTCGGTCTTCCAAGTCTCGCCGTCGCGCACGTGCACGCCGTTGGCCGAGACGATCCACGGGCGGCCGGTGCCGTCGAGCGCGATCCCCTTGAGCAGGGTCACGTCGGCTCCCAGCACCGCCTTCTCCTCGGTGGTCCACCCCGCGCCGTCGAAGTGCATGACGTGGCGGAAGCTGGTGGTCCAGATCTGCCCGTCGGCGCCCACCGCCAGGTGGTCGACGTCCTTGCTCCCCGGCACCTTGACCAGCGCCTCGCCCTCGATGCGGTAGATCGCGCGGTAGCCCGCCGCGTAGACCTTGCCGTCGCCGCCGAGCACCAGTTCCTTGAAGTTCTTCTCCGGCGCCTGCAACGAGACGAACTTGCCGTCCTGGACCGCCACGACGCCGGTGCGGTTGACGATGAAGTACACCGGGCCGGCCTCGGGCGGGTTCTCCAGCGCCGGGAACTCCACCAGCACCTGCGCCACCGGCCTGGGCGGCGTGGCGGCGCTGCCCGGTGCGGCGGTTTCCGGCGTCCCCGGCCGGTCTGCGGTTTCCGGGGCCGCGGGTTCGCCGGCCGTCCCCGGCGTCGTCGGCACCTGGGCCGCCGCTCCCGGCGTGCCGGGCGCCGGCGCGGAGATCGGTTGGGCCTCGTCCTTCTTCGAGCAGGCGAGGACGGCGACCAGCGACAGGGCCACTCCCAGCTTCCAGATGGTGTTGCGCATGGCCGGGAGCCTCGCGGAGGCCGTCGCCGGTGTCAAGGCCGGCTGTACCCGTCGCCGCAGGGGGGCTAAGGTGCCGGCGATGACGTTCCCGACCCGTCGACCACGCCACGCCTGCTACGCCGTCTGCACGCCGGGGCTCGAGGCGCTGCTGGCGGCCGAGCTGCGCGCGCTGGGTATCCGGCCCGGCAGCGGCGAGCCGGGCGGGGTCCCGTTCCCGGCCACCGAGCGCCAGCTCTACGCCGCCAACCTGTTCCTGCGCACCGCCACCCGCGTCCTGGTCCGCGTCGCCTCGTTCGTCGCCCCGACCTTCGCGATGCTCGAAGCGGCCGCGCGGGAGGTGCGGTGGGACGAGTGGCTGGCGCCGGGCGAGCCGGTGCGCCTGCACGTGACGTCGACCGCCTCGCGGCTGTACCACACGGGCGCCGTGGCCGAGCGGCTCGCGGCGATCGTGCCCGGGGTCGAGGCGCCGGCGGCGCGGCGCGGGGTGGACGAGTCCGAGGACGAGGAGCCGTCGGACGTCGGTCCGTCGTTGCGGGTGCGCCTCGTGCGCGATCGCGTCACCGTGAGCCTGGACGCCTCGGGCGAGCCGTTGTACCGGCGCGGCTGGCGCCGGGCGACCGCCAAGGCGCCGCTGCGGGAGACCCTCGCCGCGGCGCTCGTCCTGGCCTCCGGCTGGGACGGCTCGACGCCGCTCGTCGACCCGCTGTGCGGGTCGGGCACGATCCCGATCGAGGCGGCGCTCCTGGCGCGGGACCTGGCCCCCGGCGCGGGCCGGAGCTTCGCGTTCCAGCGCTGGCCGTCGTTCGAGCCCGGCACCTGGGCCAGCGTGCGGGCGCAGG
>CAZMRP010000964.1:0-2093 GCA_964568275.1 uncultured Myxococcales bacterium | reverse complement strand
TTGAACCCACGGTACACCTTTTGGGCGTACACCCGCTTAGCAAGCGGGCGCCTTCGACCACTCGGCCATCTCTCCCTCACCCCCGGGGGCGCCCCGGCGCTCCCGGAACTCCACCCGGCGGAGGAGGAGGGATTCGAACCCCCGGTGCTTTCGCACAACGGTTTTCAAGACCGCCGCCTTCGACCGCTCGGCCACTCCTCCTCGGCCCACGGCAGGGGGCGTAACTACCGGCAGCGGGCCGCAAAGTCAAGCCGAAAGCCTCGCCCCGCCCCCGCTACTTCAGGACCTCCTGCCCGAAATACGGCTGCAGCGACGGCGGGATGCGGATCGAGCCGTCGGCCTGCTGGTGGTTCTCGAGCAACGCGAGCCAGGTGCGGCCGACGGCCAGCCCCGACCCGTTGAGCGTGTGGCAGTGGCGCGGCTTCTCGCCCTTCCCGGGCCGGTAGCGGATCTTCGCCCGGCGGGCCTGGAAGTCGCCGAAGTTCGAGCAGGACGATATCTCGCGGTACGCCTGCTGACTCGGCAGCCACACCTCGAGGTCGTAGGTCCGGGTCGAGCTGAACCCGAGGTCGCCGGCGCAGAGCGTCACCACCCGGTACGGCAGCTCGAGCCGCTGCAGGATCTCCTCGGCGTCGTGCGTCAGGGACTCCAGCTCCGCGGGGCTGCGCTCGGGCTCGACGAACTTCACCAGCTCGACCTTGTGGAACTGGTGCTGGCGGATCAGCCCGCGGACGTCCTTGCCGTAGGAGCCGGCCTCGGCGCGGAAGCACGGGGTGAACGCGGCGTACCGCACCGGCAGCGGCCCCTCCAGCACCTCGTCGGCGTGGAAGTTGGTCACCGGCACCTCGGCCGTCGGCACCAGGAACAGGTCCTGCGGCGCGACGTGGAACAGGTCCTCCTCGAACTTCGGCAACTGCCCCGTGCCGGTCATCGACGCCCGGTTCACGAGGTACGGCGGCATCATCTCGGTGTAGCCGTGTTCGCGCACGTGCACGTCCAGCATGAGCTGGATCAGAGCGCGCTCGAGGCGCGCGCCGGCGCCGAGCAGCACGGCGAAGCGCGGTCCGGACAGTTTCGCGGCCCGCTCGAAGTCGACGATCCCCAGCCTGGTCCCCAGGTCCCAGTGCGCCTGCGGCTCGAACTCGAACTTCCGGGGCTCGCCCCACGTCCGCTCGACCCGGTTGGCCGTCGCGTCCGCGCCGTCGGGCACCCCGGCGTCGGGAACGTTCGGCACGCGCAGGAGCTGCTGCTCGAGCTCGGCCTCGGCCTCGGCCAACTGCCCCTCGAGGAGCTTGATCCCGTCGCCGTCGGCGCGAAGCTGCTCGCGCAGCCGGGCGAACTCGGGGCTCGTCTTGTCCGGGAACGACCCCAGGCGCTTGCTGGCGGTCTTGAGCTGCGCGCGGCGGTCCTCGGTCTCCCGCAACAGCGCGCGGCGACGCGCGACGACCGGCTCGAGCCCGTCCAGCGCGGCGACCGCCGCGGGGCCGCGGCGGGCGAGCGCCTGCCGCACCTGCTCCGGATTCTCCACCACGAACTTCGCGTCCAACATGCCCTGCTCCCGGTGGCGGCGCCGTCCGGCGCCTCCGCGGCCGCGACCGGCGTCACGGTCCGTAGGAATAGAGGAAGACGAAGCGGTACGTCTGGTGCGGATGGTCGATCCGCGCGTACTCCGGCTGGCCGAGGTTCTCCGCGAGGCAGTCCTTGAAGGCGCGGAACTGCTGCTGCCGCGCCTCGTCGGCGCCCGCCACCGAGACCCGGCGACTGGCGGCGCCGAAGTCGACGTCGAGGGTCACGGCGATGCGCGAGGGGCGCGGCACGTCCTTGAACGCCTTCTCGAAGCAGTCGCGCGTCGTCGGCTCGGCCCGCGCCATGAACAGCTCAATTCCTCGCACCCCTCCACACCTGTCGCGCTGCAGCTCCACGCCGTCCGCGCCGGCGCACTTGCGCACGTCGACGCGCTCCAGCGTCATGCCCGACGGTATCGCCGGCGGCGGCAGCTCGGCCGGAGGCGGCGGCGCACCGGCCTCGACGGCGGAAGGGGGCACCGGCGCGGCCCCCCCGCCGTCCGCGACGGGAGGAGGAGGCGGCGGCAC
>CAZMRP010000963.1:0-2094 GCA_964568275.1 uncultured Myxococcales bacterium | reverse complement strand
GGTGTCCCCCGCCTCGATGCTGTCCGGGATGTCGTCGCCGTCCGAGTCGTCGTCCAGGGCGTTGGGGATGGTGTCGCCGTCGACGTCGTCCCAGCCCTCGATGTCGTCGGGGATGGTGTCGCCGTCGGAATCGACGAGCGAGGTGTCCGGCGGGACCTCGGGCAGCACCTCCGGGACGACCTCCGCGTCGGCATCGGCATCGGCATCGGCATCGGCGCCGGGGACGTCGATGTCGGCATCGGCGTCGGCGCCCGGCACGTCGATATCGGCGTCGGCGTCGGCGCCGACGACCACGCAGCGGCCGTCGATGCACACCCCGCTCGGGCACTCGGCGTGGGTCGTGCACGTCTGGCCCGTGTCGCCGGAGGGCGTGTTGGTGCCGCCGCAGGCCGTGAACAGCGGGAGGCAGACCAGGGCCTCGAGCCAGAACGCCAGACGAACGCGCATCCGAACCTCCTGCGGCTTTCCGCCACCACCGACCGGCGGCGGGGTGCCGAAGCCGTTGTCCGGTCGCCGCCTCCGGCCGGTCCGGCCGGCAGGCGACGACACCAAACCCCAAGCTAGTTTGAGGGTCACACGACCGGATCGTCAAGGCGCATTTTCGGCGGGTCCGGCCGGAGGCGGAAGCCCCGCGGGAGGGAGGTGGTCTTGCGGCTCGGCGAACCGGGCGGCGGGCGAGCGGGAGCTAGGCTTTCAGGCCGATCTTGCGCAGGAAAGCGTGCCGGTCGCGGGTGTCGTCGGGACCTTCGACGCCCAGCGGGGCGCCGCCATCGATCACGCCGAGCACGCCGCGGCCCTGCTCCGTCTCGGCGACGACGACCTGGACGGGGTTGGCGGTGGCGCAGAAGATGCGGCACACCTCGGGCACCTCGCGGATCGCCCGCAGGACGTGGATCGGGAACAGGTTGCCCAGCAGGATCAGGAAGGTGTGGCCCGCGCCGATCCGTTCCAGGTTCCGCACGGCGAGTTGCTCGAGCTCGGGGTCCGTCCCGGCATGTCGCAGCAGCCGCTTGCCGGACGCCTCGCAGAAGGCCACGCCGAACTTCGCGTTCGGCGCCGACGTCGCCACGGCCTCGCACAGGTCCTCCACCGTCCGGACGAAGTGCGACTGTCCGAACACGAGGTTGAGCTCGTCGGGCTTCTCGAGCGGGATCACCAGGGTCCGCATGGCGACCTCAGCCCTGGAACAGCGACGCATCGATGCGCTTGCCGCGCGCCTTGCGCCGCTCGAGGAACCGCGGGAGCGTCCGCGTCGCCTTGTACTCGCCGGCCTCCCCGGGCCCGCCGGGCACGTATTCGAAGATCGGGTTGACGACGAACGGGTCGCCGGTCTCGGCGGCGCGTTCCGCGAGGCGCAGCATCCGCACGCTGCCGTCCATCAGCGGCACCAGTTCGCCCACGACGTCCACGCAGGCGGCGAGCCGCGGGTCGACGCCCGGCGCCGCCGGCCGCGGCGGCGCATCGGCCCGGGCCGTCTCGCCCGGCACCGGCGGCTCCCACCGGTCGGCCTCGACGCCCAGCACGACGGTCCCGAGCCGGGCCCGCACGGCGCGAACCAGCGGCACGTCGCGCGCCGCGTCGGTTCGCTCGATCACCAGCACGTCGGGCTGCAGGCACTGCACCAGCTCGAGGAGGCCGCCGCCCGGGGCGTCGGACTCCGCCAGCAACGACTCGCCGACCGACGGGGGCTGCAGCGGTACCACCAGCGCCGCCGAGGCGGGCGGTCCCGACCCCGCCGGGTCGGTGACCCAGACCACGCGTTGCTCGGCCGGCAGTCCCGCCACCAGGGCCCGGAGCAGCGCCGTGCGCTGCGAACGCTGCGGTCCCGCCAGCGCCACCGTCTGGTGGGCCTCGAGACACAGGCGCAGGAAGGTGGCCATCGGCATCGACAGCATCCCGGCGTCCGCCAGGCGCTCGAGGTCGTCCTCGGTCGTCGGCGTGCGGTCGAGCCGCACGACGGCGCCTCCGAGGCTCGAGCCGCCCAGCGCTCCGCTGAGCTCCACGTGCGGCAGCTCCGGGTGCCGGCCGCGGAACGCCTCGGCCGCACCCGACGGCGGGCGTTCCGGCAGTCCGGCGGCGAGGCGCCGCGCCAGC
>CAZMRP010000962.1:0-2095 GCA_964568275.1 uncultured Myxococcales bacterium | reverse complement strand
GACATCCCGCTTCATACACCCCGGTCGCCGGAGCCGGAAGACGGAAGCGGCGGACCTGCGCGACGCGCGCCCGGCGGTCACGGGTTCGTCCGGATCAGCACCTGCTTGGGGTTTCGGGGGTCGACGTGGACGGTGACCGTCGCGCCGGGCTTCATCCGCGCCGCGGCCTCGTCGCCCAGGAGCAGCTTCGTCCGCGCCTCGTAGGGCGGCCGATCCGGAGGACGCACGGTCAGCCGTACGATCCACTCGTGCAGCCCGGCGACCGTGGTCTCGGTCTGCTCCGCCGCGAGCACCTCGGCCTTCATCGGCTGCCCCGCGAGCCGCAGCCGGCGCGCCGCGCGCCCCTTGCGGTACATGCGCCAGGCGGCCACCAGGAGGCCGAGCGACACCAGCAGCGGCACGAGCGGGAACTCGGTGTCGAGCACCGCCGTGGTCGATGGGTCGCCGGGCGGGGCGTCGAGCAGGTCGAGCACGTCGTGGTGGTCGAGCAGGTTGACGGCGGCCCAGACGGCGAGAATGGCGAACAGCAGGCCGCCCGCGAGCGCGGTCCACAGGGCGGCCAGCCCCCCGGCGCGGCTGGCCGAGTCGTCCGCCGCGGCGCGCTCCACGCGCGCCAGGGCCAGCGGATGGGTCGTCCGGCACAGCGACAGCTGCTCGACGAACCGGGCGACGCGCGGGCGGTCCTGGGCCCGGGCCAATCGCCGGGCCAGCTCGGCGACCGCCTCCTCCGCGCGCCCCGACTGCTCGAGCGCGTGGGCCCGCAGCACCGCGGCGAAGTTGCGGCACGCGTCGTGGATCGGCAGCTCGTCCGCCGTCGCGCCCAGCATGCGCAGCACCGCCGGCCCGTCCCGGCGGAACGTGTCGAGGTACGCCCGTGACAACCGCCACTCGGAGTCGGCCAGCAGGTCGTCGGCGCGCGGATCGCACAGCGCGAGCCACGCCTCGGCCGAGTGCCGATCCTCCGCGCGGCACGCGGAGCGGGCCAGCCGGGCGAGGAACGGCTGGCGCTGGCGGGGCAGGGCGACCGCCTCGAGCGCGCTCTCCAGCAGCGCGCGCTTGCGGCGCGGGTCGGGAGGGAGGTCGGCGCTCCGGTTCTGGAGCAGCAGGGTCAGGAACGCCAGCCGGTCGCCGGCCGCCGCGTCGCCGGTCGCCCGCGACTCGCGCCGCGCCCCCTGCCACGCGCTCCACGCCTCGCCGACCTTCCACTCCGGCAACTCCCCGCCGTCGGCGAGCGGCGCGAGCCCCGGCGGCGGCAGCAGCACGTTCTCGAGCTGCGCGCGCAGCAGCTCCAGACGACGCGCCTCGTCCGCCGGCGCTGCGAACCGCAGTCGCGCGAGCGCGCGCGGCGGAAGCTCGTTCGTCACCCGGCACGACGGACAGGTCACCTGGCCGCCCGCCTCGGGAACCTCGAACGGCTCCGCGCAGCTCGCGCAGAGGGTCGCGCGCCACGCGGGATCCCACGGCCGGCCGTGCCCGCCCCGGTTCGTCATCGACGGCAGGGTCGCACAGTCGGCCGCGTTCGCGCCACTCCGCGCGGCCACTCCCCGAGCGCCCGAGTGTCCGAGTGCCTGGAAGGGAAGCTTGCGGCGTGCTGCAGTGGGGTAGCAGTGGGGGTAGCCCTTGACGCCCTGGCATCTGCATGCTACCAACCTACCAAACAGGCCAGTTGGTCAGATATTCAGCGGGGATGGAATAGAGATGGCAAGACAACCAACTGTAACAAAAGATAAATTGATCGAGGCTGCGGCGACGACGATCATGCGCTTCGGCCTCAAGAAGACGACTTTGGAGGACATCGGCCGGGTGGCTGGGGTCTCGAAGGCCGCAGTGCTCTACCACTTCCACTCGAAGGAGGCGTTGATCGCGGAGGTGGTGGAGCAGGAGTACCTGCGGTTCTTCGGCGAGCTTCGAGAGGCAGTGGGGCGGGAGACGACGGCCGAGGGGAAACTGCGGGCGTTCGGGCTGGGCCGGTTCGAGTACACGCGGGATCGGCTGTCGGCGTACGGCGCCTATGGGGATCTGACGAAGGAGTTGCTGGAGTCGCTGATGCCGCTGGTGCGGGCGGCGCTGGAGCGGCTGCGGGAGAAGGAGCTGG
>CAZMRP010000961.1:0-2095 GCA_964568275.1 uncultured Myxococcales bacterium | reverse complement strand
GCCTGCGCCGCCTCGCGCGCCGCCGCATCTTCCTCGGCCCGGCGCAGCTCCGCAAGTTTCGCCAGACCCGCGCGCCGGCGGCGCCGCTGCTCGGGATCGCCCATCGAGCTCACGGGAGCGGTTCGGGAACCACCGCCCAGGTACCCGTCAGGCTGACGTCGGCGAAGCCGCGCCAATGCACGTCGACGGTGCCTTCGCAGCGACCGGTCGACAGCAGCCGGCCGTCGCCGTCGAGGAAGGCGCACGAGGAGACGGCGTTCAGCGTGTGGTGGTTCGATTCGGCCGACGTGAGGGCCGCGGCCGACTCCGTCACCAGCCCGGTCCGCCAGTCCTCGCACAGCGACAGCAGGCAGGTCGCGTCGCAGACGGCGACGAGGTCCGCCGAGGCCGTCAGCGCGTCGACCACCGCCGGGCAGGACAGCTTGCCGCCCAACCATTCCGCGAACTGCGTGCCCCAGGCCGGCGTCGTCCCGTCGGCCGCATGGCTCAACACCAGGTCGACCACCCGGCCCAGCGACAGCGGAAGGTCGTGGGGACCCAACGCGATCCGGTCCGACGCGAACGTCGTGCGCACGACGCCCTCGACGGCGGGCTCGCCGGCGGCTGCGAGCGGCAGCACCGTGGCGCCCTGCTCCAGCGCCCGCCAGCGCTCGACCGCCTCGCCGTTGCCCGTGCCGTCCGCCTCGCCCAACTCCACCTCGCCCGCGAACGTCGCCCGGCGCAGGAACTCGGCCGCCACGTCGTGCACGTCGGCCAGGGACGCCCCCAGCCCGGAGGCGGCGAGGTCCACCGCGGCGTCGAGGCCGTCGGCGAGCCGGCGGGCCTCCAGCACCTCGAGCGCCGACGTATTGCCCGCGGCCCGCAGCGCCGCGAGCAGCCCGTCGATGACGAACTCGCCGTCCGTGCGCTCCTCGGCCAGCAGCGCGCCGAACGGCGCGAAGGCCTCGTCGACGACGTCGAGCGCCGTCGTCGCCAGCGGCAGGGCGACCTGGACGTCGTGTCGTCCCGGGCGCGGCCACGGCAGGTCGGCCA
Organism: uncultured Myxococcales bacterium; assembly: GCA_964568275.1. Lineage (GTDB taxonomy): Bacteria > Myxococcota_A > Polyangia > DRWM01 > JAAZOP01 > JAAZOP01. Next base: position 1,063 of record CAZMRP010000961.1, on the reverse strand, counting down.
GCGCCACCGGCAGCCGGTCGAGGCCGGCCGTCGAGACCGTGACGCCGTCGACGCAGCCCCAGATCAGCACGGCGCCCGCATCGCGTCCCGCGACCACCACGCGCAGCTCCGCGAACAGCAGGTCCAGGCCGAGCGCGAACGTCGGTGTCGCGGCGACGAGCGTGTGGATCGTCTCCTGCGCCGGGTCCGCCGGTCCGGGGTAGACCGCCGGGCACGTGCCTCCGGGCAGCAGCCGCACCTCGTACTCCGGCACGTTCCGCCCGCCGTCGTAGGCGGGTTCGAGCGTCACGCGGACCTCGTGCGGCGGCGCGGTCCGCACCTCGAGCCGTGTCGTTTCGCCCGTCGACAGCGCCGCCCGCAGGGAGAACGACGCCGCCACCGTGCCGGCCACCAGCGTGCCCACGGCGCGACCGTCGTCGTCGGTGGTCAGGGCGGTCTCGAGCAGCGACGAATCGTGGGCCTCGCCCTCGAGGCCGAGGTCCACGCGGACGCCGGCCAGCGGGCCGGAGCCCTCGAGGACCGTGAGCGCGAAGGTGTGGGACTCGCGGTAGAACAGCGACACCGGTCCGGGTTCGTCGAACAGGACCGAGCGGGTCGAGCCGCCGTCGTCGTGCGCGACGTCCGTCCCGACGTCGCCGGCCGCATCGGCGCCCCCGCAGCCGGGAAGCGCGTGGGTCGCAAGCAGCAGGGTCAGGCAGGGGAGCAGGGTCGACTTCACGGGTTTCAGTATACGTTGCCCGGCAAATTGCGCAAATCCCCGTCCAAAAACAGCAGGTGCGTCTCCTTGACCCGCCGGCCCAGCGCGGCCAGCGCCTCCGCGTACAGCCGGAGCTGCGGCAGGTAGTGCGCTTCGCGGGCCGCCCGGGTCGTCGGGTCCGGTACGGGGTCGGTCTTGTAGTCGACGATCACCCACCCGTCCGGCTCCTCGAACGCGAGGTCGAGCACGCCCTGGACGACCACCGCGGGAGCGTCGGCGCCGTCCAGGGACGGGCGGGACCACGTCACCGGCAGCTCGCGCAGCACGCGAAGGGCCCGGCGGGCGCGCCCGAGCAGCGGGTCGCCG
>CAZMRP010000960.1:0-2095 GCA_964568275.1 uncultured Myxococcales bacterium | reverse complement strand
CGCCTGTGCGGCCGGCGACCGGCAGGCCTGCGCGGACGGGCCCGGCATCGTCGACGACTACGACGACTACCAGCTGGCGACGAACGTGCTGCTGTTCTCGGCCGGCGCGTTCGCCGCCACGGCGCTCGTGCTGGGCCTGCTGACGGACTGGGGCGGGGAGGAGTCCGCGCCCACCGGGACCGTGGTGACCGCGGCACCGGTGGCGGGGCCGTCGGGCGACGTCGCGGGCTTCGCGGTGGGGTTGCGCGTGCCGTTCTAGGAGGCGGGACCGGATGCGGTGGCGACGATCCCTCGGTTCCCTCGGGCTGCTCGGCCTCCTCGCCTCGGGCTGCTTCGGGTCGCTCGACCGCGGCGTGTTCGACGTGGGGCCCGGGGACGGCGACGCGGAAGGGACCGACGGCGAGGTCGAGGCCGACGGCGACGACGGGGGCTGGGTCTGCGACGCGGGGCCCGACGGGTGCAGCTGCCGGACGACGCCCGACTGCGCGGCGTTCGAGGACGGGGACCGCTGCAACGGAACGCTGGTCTGCGAGGACGGTGTGTGCGTGGTCGACCCCGCCACGGTGGTCGTCTGCGACCCGAGCGGCGACACGGCGTGTCGCCGGAACCTGTGCCTGCCGGCGACGGGAGGGTGCGAGGTCGGGCCGGTCGAGGACGGCACGCGCTGCGACGACGGGCTGTTCTGCACCGCGACGGACCACTGTGCGGAGGGGAGCTGCGCCGGCACGGGCAGCCCGTGCGCGGACGGGGAGGTGTGCGACGAGGACGCCGACGCGTGCGGCTCCGGCGCGGGCTGTCGGATCGGCGACACGGACTACGCCGCCGGCGCCACGAATCCGGCGAACACCTGCCTGGCCTGCCTCCCCGCCCGGAGCACGACGGGCTGGTCCGTGCGGCCGGACTTCTCGCCCTGTGCCTCGGTCACGGTGCCCGACCGCGACTACGACATCTGCGTGGGCGGAACGTGCGTCTCGCCCGGCTGCGGCGACGTGTCCTGCAATCCCCCGGGGCCGAACTTCCGGCCGGCCGACACGAACCAGCGGATGTGCTTCAGCGCCTCCGCCGTGGTTTCCTGCCCCGGCCTCGCCGGCTCGCCGGAGTGCGGCACGGTCGCGTTCTGCGGCGAGGACCCGCAGTACGGCTGGGACGTCACGAACCCGGCGGCCGCGCGCTTCACGCGGGGCGAGCCCGCGCCCGGGGAGCCGGTCGTGACGGACAACGTCACCGGTCTCGCCTGGCAGGGTTGTGTCTCGGGCCTGTCGGGCGGCGACTGCACGGTCGGCGCGCTCGCCCGCGCCGACCTCGCCGGGTCGCTCGAGTTCTGCGAGACCCTGCGCTGGGGCGGGTTCGAGGACTGGCGCCTGCCCGACCGGCTGGAGCTGATCTCGATCGTCGACTACGGCCGCGTGGACCCGGCGATCGATCCGGCGGCGTTTCCGGCGACGCCTTCCGAGCAGCTGCGCACCCTGACGACCGCGCCGTACTCGACCGGCGACTGGGCCGTGGACTTCGAGCTGGCCGGCGTCGAGGCGGTGGCCCAGCGCACGGCGACCCCGGTGCGGTGCGTGCGCGGCCTGCTGCCGCCGCGGGTCGCCGACGTGCGGAGGGCGCGGACGGAACCGGTGGCCGACGAGCCGGTCGTGGCCGACGCGGCCACGGGCCTGACGTGGCAGGGCTGCCTCCCGGGGCGTCGCGGCGCAAGCTGCGAGACCGGAAGCGCGACGTCGCTGGCCTGGCAGGAGGCGCTGGCCTACTGCGAGCTGCTGTCCTGGGCCGGCCGGGACGACTGGTATCTGCCGAATGCGAAGGAGCTGGCCTCGCTGCTCGACGAGTACCGGGAAGACCCGCCCGTGGATCCGCTGTTGTTTCCCGGCGTGAGCGGCACGTGGATCTGGTCGTCGACCAGCCGGGCGGACAGCCCGACGATGGTCTACGTCCTCAACCTGGGGACCGGCATGATGACCGGAGTGGGCAAGGGCCTCGGTCGCGACTTCCTCTGCGTCCGCAGCGACGACTGACCGCTCCGAGAACGTCCTCTCGAGGATCGAGGTCGAGGGGCAGGGCGCGTTGCTGGTGCGCGTCGACGGGGTCTACC
>CAZMRP010000959.1:0-2101 GCA_964568275.1 uncultured Myxococcales bacterium | reverse complement strand
GCAGGCCGGCGCGGGTCACACCGGTCAGCACCACGGACTCCAATCCCAACGCCGCGGCGCCACGGGCGGCGCGCTCGGGCTCGTCCGGCTCGGCCGGGCGCGGGGCGCCGCGGGCCACCGAGCAGAACCGGCAGCCGCGGGTGCAGACGTCGCCGAGCAGCAGCAGCGTGGCGGTGCCCGCCCCCCAGCACTCGGCGCGGTTCGGACAGCGCGCCTCCTCGCACACGGTGCGCAGGCCGCGCGTCGCCAGCGCACGGCGCACGGCGCCCCACGACCCGTGTCCCGGGCGACGGACCTTGAGCCACGCCGGCTTCGACTCGCTCACGGGGTCGAAAGGTACCGCATGCCCGCAAGGTCGACAACGCCCGCGTGCCGGGCGGTCGATTCCCGGTCAGGGGCCGGGGCCGCCGCCCTATCCCTGCAGGTAGGCCGCGAAGTACTTCTCGAGGTCGCCCAGGACGTCGCCCTCCACCATGAACGAGGTCGTGTCGGCGAAACAGCCCAACCGGGTGAGCGCCCGGCCCCGCGGCCCGCGACCGGGCCGGGACGTCCGACCGATGCCCCTAGTAGACGCACATCAGCGTGATCGTCTCGCCCGTCAGCTCGCGACTCGCCGGACCACCGTCCCAGGTGAGGCGGACCGAAACCTTGACCTCCCGGTCGCAGTAGCCGCCCGACGAGGTGCGGGACGTGCCGTTGCCGTCGAGGGTCACGGTGGCGCCGGCGGGGATCGTGCCGTCGAACGCCCCGCCTCCCGCGCGGGTGAGCGTGGGCGCGTCGAAGGCGAAGACGACCGTGCCGTCGGCGGCGAGGGCGACGTCCCCGCCGAGCGCGGCGAGGCCCGTCACGTCGGTCGAGCCGCCGTTGACCGCCTCGAGCGTGAAGATCGCGTGACTGCTCGCGCTGCCCGGCATCAGGTTGGCCCAGGCGTCCGAGGAGACCATCGTCAGCCGCAGTTCGCCCGGCCCCGCGTCGCCGTCGGGGTGGACGTCCACCACGCCGTCGGCCGGCGCATCCGGTTCCCCGTCGACCGGCGCATCGACGGGCGCGTCGGGCTCCACGTCGCTTGGGCCGTCGAGCGGGCTGTCGACGGGGCCATCGACGGGGCCGTCGACGGGCACGTCCGCGGCCGTGTCCCCGGCGTCGTCCTGCGGCTGGTCGGGCTCCTCGTCGTGGAACCCGTCGACCGGGGCATCGACCTCGGCCGGCACGTCGGTGGTGTCGGTCGCGAGCTCCGCGCGGTCGTCGCCCGCGTCCGCGGCGCCGCCGACGCCGCCGCAGGCGGCGGCGAAGAGCGCCGACCCGGCCAGGACCACGAGGAGCTTCCGGTTCCGGTTGGCCATCGTTTCCTCCCCCGCCGCGGTGCGGCAGCGCGTCGTTCGTCCGAGATGCTACGGGATCGAGCCGCATGCGACAAGCACGGGGCCGACGGGCCCCGACCCGGCGACGGACCGGAGGCGGCGGCGCGGCGCGGCTCCGTGCTAGCATCCCCGCGATGCGCTCGTTGCTGCTCGAGCTGTGCCCGCGTCTCGGACGAGCCCTGCGACCGCTGCCGCTGGTCGCAGGTCCGACGGCGGTCGAGCGGTTGGAGCGGCTGTCGGCGCGGCTGGGCCGCGGCGAGCTGTGGCTCAAGCGCGACGACCTCACCCACCCGGAATACGGCGGCAACAAGCCGCGCAAGCTGGCCTGGCTGCTGTCCGCGGCGCTGGCCCGCGGGCGGCGGTCGCTGGTCACCGTCGGGGCGCTCGGCTCGCACCACGCGGTGGCGACCGCGCTGTTCGGCCGCCGGGCGGGGCTGCGGGTCTGCGCACTGCTGACGCCGCAACCGCTGACGCCCGGCGTGCGGGAGAACCTGGTGTCGCACGCCGCGTTGGGCACCGAGGTCCGCCTGGTGCGCGGCGCGGCGGAGCTGCCGGTCGCGCTGGCCCGCGAGCTGGGGCGGAAGACGCTGGGGGGCGAGCGGCCGACGCTGGTTTGGCCCGGAGGCTCGTCGCCGACGGGCGTGCTCGGGTTCGTCGACGCCGGCCTCGAATTCGCCGGGCAGGTGCGCGAGGGGCGCTGTCCACGCCCCGGCGCGGTGGTGGTGGCCCTCGGCAGCGGC
>CAZMRP010000958.1:0-2102 GCA_964568275.1 uncultured Myxococcales bacterium | reverse complement strand
ACGGGGGCGCGGTCGCCCGTCAGACTGATGGTGCAGTCGTTGCGAGGGAGGCGGGGATGGACACGCAGCACACGGAACCGAAGCTCGAGGCCGCGGAGTTGGAGTCGCTGGTCTGCGAGGTGCTGGAGCACCTCGAGGACGAGGACGTCGCCCAGAACCTCGACCCGACGACGTTGTACGGGGTCGGCGAGGAATCGACCTTCTGGTAGCGCCCGGTTCCCGGGCGGGCGCGGCCCCGGCGGGCCGTTCCGCGGACGCTCACCGTTCGCGCGACAGGGCTTCCAGGCAGTACGGGTTGTTGCCGATCTCGCCCGTGTAGCCGAGGTTCGAGGAGCGGCAGCCGCCGCGGCAGAGCGGGCCGTAGCGGCAGTCGGCGCACGGGCCGCCGAGCTGTGCGGGGTCGAAGCGGCGCTGGAAGGCGAACGCGTTCGGGTCGTGCCAGATCGCGGGCAGTCGTCGTTCGCGGACGTTGCCTTCGAGCCACGGCGGCTCGGCGGGGAACGACAGGCAGCCGAGCACGCCGCCGTTCGACGTGATGCCGACGACCTGCAGGCCGGCGGGGCAGCCGGTCCAGAAGCCCTGGCGACGCTCGCGCTCGCGCAGGAACTCCTCGCAGCCGCCGAAGTAGCCGACGTTGTCGGCGACGCCGGTGCGCAAGGCGCCGCGGTTCCGGTATTCGCGGGCGAACTCCGCCAGGCGCTTGAGGTCGGCCGGGCGGAGGACGACCGGGTCCTCGCGCGGCAGCCGGGCCGCCGGCACGCAGATCTGGATCCGCCAGCGCTTGACGCCCCGACTGTCGAGGAACTCGTGGAGCCACGGGAGTTGGTCGAGGTTGTCGCGGGTGACGCAGGTGACGCAGCTCAGCTCGTCGTAGCCGCGGGCGCGCAGCCGCTCGATCCCCCGTTCGATGCGCGCGAAGCTGCCGGGCCGGTTGCGCAGCGCGTCGTGCGCCTCGGGACGGCCATCGATGCTCAGGCCGAGCGACCCGAGGGCCGAATCGGCGACGGCGTCGACGGTCTCCGGGCGGTCGAGCGTCCAGCCGTTGGTGATGGCATTGACGCGCACACCACGGTCGGCGAGGCGCCGGGCGAGCGCTTGCCAGTGCGGGGAGAGCAGCGGCTCGCCGCCGAGCAGGGTGACGAGGCGGGCGCCGAGGTCGGCCAGGTCGTCGCAGACGACGAGCCACTCGTCGAGGGTCAGCTCGTCGGGCCGGGCGCGGCCGGCGTTCGAGCCGCAGTGTTTGCAGCGCAGGTTGCAGCCGAGGGTCAGCTCGAGGACCACCGCGCGAGGCTCGCGGACGACGCGGGACAGGAGGTACTGCGGGTCCCGGGCGAGCCGTTCGAGGAGCCGGTCGATGCGGGCCTGGACGTCGCGGGGCCGCGCGTCCAGGCTCGCGGCCGCGCGTTCGGCGGCCTCGGCCAGTTCCTCGAGCCGTCCACCGAACCGCGTCATGCCCGCGCTCCCACGGGGCGAGCTTGCCCCGGCGACTCGAGCCCGTCAACCGCGGCGCGCGACTCGCGCTTGACGGAGGTGCGCGGCTCGACTACACTTGGGGTGTGACCGCCAGGGAGGTGGGGATGGACACGCAACGCACGGATCGGGAGTTCGACGCGGCCGAGCTGGAATCGCTGGTGCGCGAGGTGTTGGAGCGGATCGAGGACGAGGACATCGCCGAGAACCTCGACGCGACGACCCGCTACATGCCCGACGAGGAAAGCAGCTTCTGGTAGTCGGCGCCCGCGCGAGGCCGCGTTGCGGCCCGACCCGTCGACCGACCCGCCGCAGAACCTCTTCACGCGTCTTCAATGGTCGTGCTTCCGGTGCGCCCGCTCGGCGACGAGCCCGCGCAGCGCCTCGAGGTGCGCGTTGCGGAGGAAGTGGGCGAGCACCGCCGGGACGACCCCGCCGCCGACGAGGTAGAGGGCGGCGAAGGCGGCGCCGTTGACGAAGGCGTCGACGAAGGCGGCGGCGCGGCGGCCGGGGGGCGCGACGGCGAGGTGCGGGAGGGCGAAGGCGAGGCTGGTGGCGGCCACACCCAGGGGTCCGGGTCCGAGCAGGTACAGGCCGAGGACCTCCCACGGCGTTGTTACTTCATACTCCGA
>CAZMRP010000957.1:0-2104 GCA_964568275.1 uncultured Myxococcales bacterium | reverse complement strand
CGCGCCCGGGAGCGCTGGCCGACGCGCTGCGGGCGATGCAGGGCCGGCCGTTCGCGCAGCCGCTGGCCTCGCTGCTGCTGCGGGCGCTTCGGCAGGCGCGCTACGCGCCGGACAACCTCGGGCACTTCGGGCTGGCGTTCCGCGAGTACCTGCACTTCACCTCGCCGATCCGCCGCTACCCGGACCTGGTGGTGCACCGGCTGGTGGCGGCGGTGCTGGACGGGGCGACGCCGGGCGAGCTGGCGGCGCTGGGGGAGCGCGAGGACCTGGCGGGCGCGGCGGCGACGTCGTCGGCGCGCGAGCGGCGGGCGATGCTGGTGGAGCGCGAGGTGGTCGACCTGTGCGGGGCCTGGGTGCTGCGCGGCCGGATCGGCGAGGAGTTCGCGGGGCGGGTGGCCGGGATCGCGGCGCCGGGGGTGTTCGTGCGATTGCAGGAGCCGTTCGTCGAGGGGCTGCTGGCGCTGGAGGATCTGCCCGTCGACGAGTGGCGGTTCCACGCCGAGGAGCTGCGGCTGACGGGGGCGGCCACGGGCCGCTCGTTCCGCCTCGGCGACGAGCTGCGGGTGCGGTTCCTCGACGCCAGTTTGGCCAGACGTCGAGGCTTTTTTGCGTTGGTCGAGGGCGCCCCCCGGGGTCGCCGCGCGGGTCGACCGAGTCGTTTTTGACCTGCCCGGAGGCGGTTCCCGCCCCCCCCCCTCACTTTTCCACCTGACGTATGCACTTTTCTGTTGACGACCGCCTCGCGGTGGCATAGATACGGCCTCGTGTTAGGGCCCCGCGGCAGGGTGCTTGCGGGGGAGGCACCAAGGGAGGTTCGAGAAATGGCGAAGATGACCAAGTCCCAGATCGTGACCCTGATTGCGAAGGACACGGGCCTGACCCGCAGGAACGTGAACGCGGTGTTCGACTGCCTCCAGGGGCTGGCGAAGTCGCAGCTGGGCAAGAAGGGCCCCGGCGAGTTCACGATTCTCCCGGGCATGATCAAGGCGCGGGTGAAGGTCAAGCCGGCGGTGAAGGCGGGCAAGTGGTTCAACCCCTTCACCAAGCGTGAAGAGGTCCGCAAGGCGAAGCCGTCGCGCCGGACCGTCCGCCTGACGGCCCTCAAGGGCCTCAAGGGCGTCCTGTAGTACCGGGTCGAAGCGATCAACAAGGCGGCCGTCCGGAGCGATCCGGGCGGCCGTCTTGTTTCTTGGGTCGACGCGGTCGGCGTCCGGTTGACGGGCGTGGAGCAGGCGCGAAGCGTCGACCCGACGGGCCGGGTCCGGCCGACGGCCAGCAGCCGGAAGCGAGCGGCTTCGGGTCGAGTCGAGTCGGTCCTACCGACCGCCTTCGATCAGGATGGGGGTACGAACGACGCCGCCGCCGACGATCTGGACGCTGGTCTGGAGGATCAGCGGGCTGCGGCCGCTGCCCACCTGGACCTCGGCCTCCCACGCGCCGCCGCTGATGAAGAACTCGTTCCCGCACTCGACCTGGAACGGATAGTCGGTGCCGCCGGGACGACGCAGCTTGATCGTGCCGCTGACGTTGCGGCCGCCGCGCTTGCACTCGAGGGTCACCTGGGAAATGGAGTCGAAAGCGAACTCGTGGTTGGCGGATTCGCCGGAGCGGATCCGCAGGCCTTCGCGGACGTCGGCAGCGCTGTCCACGGCGCCCGGGAACACGGCCCGGATGTCGTAACGGCCCGGCGGCAGGCTGAACTGCGCCTCGCTGCGGCCGCCGCCCAGCGTGACCGAGTCGACGACATCGGACTGGCCGGTGCGCCGGACCTCGATCGGGGCATCGACGGGCGAACCGTTGAAGGTCGCGGTGACCTTGAGCGTCCCCGGTTCCCCGGCGTATTCGGTCGGGGGAGGAGGTGGGGGCGGCGGTTCGACCACGTCGACGGGTTCCGTCGCGGCGTCGTCGGGCGGCAGGTCGCCGCCGTTCGGTTCCACGGGTCCCGGTCCGTTGTTCGGGCAGCCGAGCGCTGCCGTCAGGGAAACGAATGCGAGGGTCGCCAGGATGCGCGCCATGACTTCAACCTCCCGACCACGGAGTTGGCTCGGCCGTCGTTGCGACGTCCAGCCCCCCCCCCCGGCCGCAATCAGCATACGCAGGCCTC
>CAZMRP010000956.1:0-2110 GCA_964568275.1 uncultured Myxococcales bacterium | reverse complement strand
ACGTCGGCGGGCGGGATCGGGACGTCGTCGGGAGGCAGCCCCGCGTCCTCCGCGTCCGCGAACGCCCCGTCCGACTCCCCGTCGGACGACCCGTCGCCCGGAACGTCCGTCCCCGCATCGGACGGCGTCCGGTCGCAGACCCCGTCGCTCGGCACGCAGTAGCCGTGCGGTCGCCCCCACTCGATCCGGTCCTCGTGCTCCCGACAGACCGTCCCCTCCGGACAGCCGTCGTCGGCCAGACACTCGGGCAGGCAGACGTCGCGGCGGTTCACGCGCAGGCAGGCGCTGCCCGACGGGCCGCAGTCCTCGTCCGACTCGCACGGCGCGCACGCCAGGCCGACGTCGGCGAACGGGTTCAGCCGCGGGTTGTCGTCGATCCCGTGCACGCCGTACAGGCCCATGTACGTCTCCAGCGGCCGGTACGCCCCGAGCAGCTCGTCGTAGCTCGTGCCGCGCGGCGGCCGGCCGTCCCGCCCGAACAGCGCCACGAGCAGCCGCACCGCGTGGTCGCCCGCGTCGGGCGTCACCGACAGGTTGGTCGTGGCCACGAGGTCCAGGTTCGTCCGGCCGGCCTTCGCCGGATTGGCGTAGAACGGCTCGCCCATCGAGTAGGTGAAACAGCCGTCGGCCAGCACGAGCTGGTAGGCGTCGGACATCTCGACCGACGGCAGCTCGTAGTCCCGCACCGCGCTCGCCTCGTACGGAACCGCGTACCAGTCGCCCAGCAGGAAGCCGTGGTGGTTGCCCGAGTGGCCGAGGTAGACGATCACCTCCCGCTCGCGGAAGCTCTCGAGCAGCGCGTCCTTCAACCGGCGGGCGAAGTCGATGTTGCCGGCATCGCCCTGGAGGGAGTGGACCAGCGTCACCTCGACCTCGACGGGACGCCCAGCGACGGTCACGGTCTTGGTGAGCGGCCCGCTGTCGATGCCGTAGTAGTCGAACGACTCGGCGGGCGAGCGGAATCCCTGGGCGACCAGCCAACCGTAGACCTGCATCGAGTGCCGGCGGTCGAAGCGCTCCGGGTAGTAGTCCCAGCCGACGTGGATCCCGACCGTCAGCCGGCCGTCCTCCAGCAGCCGCCGGTGGTCGATGTAGCCGTCGAGCGACCGCTCCTCGGGGGTGACGGTCAGGTCGATGGTCTCGAGCTCGCCCTCGTAGGTGGCCGGGTCGAACAGCGAGCGTCCCCACGCCCGGTACCACTCGTTTCCCGGCTCGAGCCGCGCCATCTCCTCGTTGTCGAGGACCGGCAGCGACAGGCGGAGCAGCCGGCGTGCGGGGTCTTCGGGGACGCCGCCGTCCGGACCGGCGTCGTCGAGGCCGCCGTCGGCATCCTGCGCGTCGCCGGGGAACAGGTCGAACAGCTCGAGCGGCGCGCTGAGCTCGCCGCGGAAGCGGAAGGCGTACGTGCCGCCCCCCACGTCCGTCAGCTCGAGGTCCTCGGTCGCGCCGTTGCGCACGTGGGCGTGCAGGTCCCCGAGCAGCGTTTCGCGGTCCGGGGAGAGACTGTCGGCGACCCGCAGGTAGAGGTACCACTCGAGGACGATGTGCTTGTGGGCGACCAGTTCGAGGGCCCGCGCCCGACGCTCCGCTTCGCCGACGTAGCTCGGCTCGACGGTCACCGTCGAGGTGCCCTCGACGAAGAACTCGCGCGTGTCCGGGCCCCGGTAGTCGATGGCGAAACCCAGGCGCGCGACCGGCTCGACCGCGTCGGCGCAGCCGGCGAGCAGCCCGGCCGCCAGCAGGCAGGCGAGCGACGGCAGGCGCGGGCAACGGGGGACCACATCCCGACTGTGGGCCGGAATCGCGCGCGACTCAAGGGGAGCCCGGAATCCGGGCCCGCGCGCGACCCGGCGGGCTAGACGCCGAGGGCTTTCGCGAGCAGCGGCAGGCCCCGTTCGAGGCAGGCGTCGTCGACGGACCACGAGAGGCGCATCGTGCCCGGCGCCTCGAAGAACGACCCCGGCGCGAACAGCAGGCCGTGCTCGGCGCGCAGTCGCTCGGCCAGCTCGAGCAGGTCGGGCGGGTCGGCCACGCGGATCAGGCCGAACAGGCCGCCCGCCGGCTCGACCCACGACAGCCGCGGGTGCGCCGCGACCCACGCGGCGACCTT
>CAZMRP010000955.1:0-2118 GCA_964568275.1 uncultured Myxococcales bacterium | reverse complement strand
CCGCCGCATGAACATCGCCGCGACGAGCGACGATTTCCGGAGGTAGTAGCTCAGGGTTCGGGGGGGGGGCGAACGCAGCGGAAGCCGAGGATGGAGTAGCGGGCCATGGGCAGGACGCCGCTGCGGGACACGGTGCGCAGCCAATCGGTGCCGATTTCCATGTAGCTTCCGCCCCGCACGGTGCGGCTCCCGGGGTCGCAGGTGTCGAGGTCCACGACCGGGTCGGTGCAGCCGGTCGCGCACCGTTCGTAGGCGTCGGCCCGCATGCAGTCGAGAGTCCATTCAAAGACGTTGCCGACGGCGTTGCGCATTCCCGCCGGGGAGTCGCCGGCACCGGTGACGGGTTCGTTCGCGGGCCAGGTCACCGGCCCGGTGACCACGGAGGCGCAACCCTGGCCGGCGGTGGTGCCGTTGACGTCGAAGTTCGTGCGATTGCAGTCGGGCACGGGGGTGTCGCCCCAGGGGAAGCGGCGCCGGTCGGTGCCGCGGGCGGCGCGTTCCCACTGCGCCTCGGACGGGAGGTCGCCGCCGACCCAGTCCTGGCAGAAGTTGCGGGCGTTGTGCCAGTTCACGCCGTTGATCGGGTGCGCTTCGCGCTCGGCCGGCGAGTCGCTCCAGTTGTTGAGGCTGTTGACGGTCACCGATTCGGCCGCTCCGGTGCAGGCCCCGGCCTCCCGGCAGGCCCGGTACTCGGCCACGCTCGCCTCCGTCCGCTGGATGCAGTAGGCACTCAAGGTAACGGTGTGCCGCGGAGCGGCGGGGTGTACGTCGTCGCAGGGCTCACCGACGTTGCAGCCCATCTCGAAGTCGCCGGCCGGGATCAGGACCCAACCCACGGGACACCCGTCCGCCTCGCACGGCCCGGCGATGCCCGCCGCGGCGTCGTCGCAGTCGTCGCCGAGGGCGCAGCCGACTCCGTAGCCGTCCCCGTCGTCGTCCACGCAGGCCGGCGCGTCGTCACCGGCATCGTCCTCCTCCCCGTCCTCGAACCCGCCCTCGTCCGCGGCCCCGTCGGTCGCCTCGCCCTCGTCCCCGGCGACATCGTCCGGTTCGACCTCGTCCGGCGGCGTGTCCGGCGGGGAGTCGGGAGAGGTGTCCGCCGGAGTATCGGTGGTGTCGTAGGGCCAGCCGTCGGGCGGTCCGGGGTCCGGGGGACCGGAGGGGCAGGCGGAAACGGAGAGGGAAAGGGCGGCGGTGACGGTGATCCACCGGGTGGTCATGGGGTGATCGTGGGCTGGGAGAGGTGGGCGGTCAAGGGGAACCACGACCGCCAGCGACCGCGACCCCGAACAGGAGGGGGATCAGGCGGCGCCGTGCAGGATGCTCTGCGAGCTGCGGCGCGGACGATTCCCATCTCGACGATTCCGCCGCGGGCAGCGGTGAGGAGAGCGAGGCCGTCGGCGACGTCTCGGACGCCGTCGGGGCGTTTGCGGAAGAAGCGGATGACGAGGACGGCTACTCGCAGGGAGCGACGGCCGCGTCGAGCTGCTCGAACAGCTCCCGGACGAACGCGATCACGTCCTCGTTCCAGACCTCGTCGACCCCGATGCACGGGTGGCTCAACGCGGCCTGGTGCGTCTCGCTGAAGGTGCGGGTGTCGGTCACCAGGCCCGGATCGTCGCAGGCGTACTGGGGGTAGTTCGGCGCGTGGCCGGTGTCGCCCGGGCCGGTCCAGTAGGCCATGAAGCCCGCCGTGCAGGTCCCGCCGGGCATGCGGTACGGGCACCGGAGCCAGAAGTAGTGCCCGTAGACGTCGGCGTCGTACTGCGGCTCCGGCGTGTACGACGAGGACTCGGTGTCGAGCGGCCAGACCACCGGCGCGCCGTGCGGCGAGCAGGCGGAGCCGCAGTACACCTGGCACGTCCGGTCGTCGCATTCGCGGACGGGGAACTCGTCCGGACAGCTCACGGCGCCGGGCTCGATCGTGCCGGCGTCCGGCGGCGGCTCCTCGTCCGGGTCACAGTCGTCCCCGCGCCCATCGGCGTCGCCGTCGGTCTGTACCGGATTGTGGTCCAGCGGACAGTTGTCGACGTCGTCCGCCCAGGTGTCGGGACAGACCCGACCTGTCGGTCGCCGAAACCACATCCGAGGCCGGGGTGGGCACGAACGGTGACCCGG
>CAZMRP010000954.1:0-2119 GCA_964568275.1 uncultured Myxococcales bacterium | reverse complement strand
TCGACCCGTTCGACCGTCACGGACCCTACGACGAGGCGTTCCTGGCGGCGTCCTTCGCGTTGCCGGCGGCGGGCGCCGTGTCGGAGCCGCTGCGCTCGGGGTTCGGCTGGCACCTGCTGTACCTGGTCGAGGCGCTGCCGGCGCGCGACGCCGCGTTCGAGGAGGCCTTGCCGGAAATGCTGGAACGGGGCCGGCCGGCGCTGGAGGCCCGAAGGGCCGAAACGCTGGGGGTCGAGGCACGCCGGCGGCATCCGGTCCGGGCGCGCCCGGAGCTGCTGCCGTTGACGATGAGCGGCCCCGGGGAAGCGCGGCCGTGACGATCCTCCGGCGCTCGGTCCCGCAGCGCGACCTCCAGGGGACGGGGTTCACCGCCGCGTTGCGGGCGCTGGTCGACGACGTGCCCGGTCTGCAGGCGGTGGCGTTCTGCGACGAGGAGGGCGAGGTCGTCGACTACCATTCCTACCTCGACCCGTACGAGACCAAGGTCGCCGGCGCGGTGCTCGGGCTGCTGCTCACTACGCTGCAGCGGGAGGCCCCGCAGCTGGCGGCAGGCGGCCTGCGGGAGTTGGTGCTGCTCACCGACCAGCACGTGCTGTTCGTGCGGCGCTCGATCGGCGACTACGTGCTCGCCGGCGTGATGGACGCCGACGGCGCGCTCGGCAAGCTGCTCGCGGCGCTGGATGCCGCGGAGGCGCGGGTGCTGACCGAAGCCGGGCTGTAGGGCGCGCGGAGAGGAACGGACCGCCGCGGGTGCCGAGCGGCCGCGCCGACGGACGCCCGGAGGCCCGGGGCGGACTCGCCGTCCGGCCGCGGGCCTCCGCCCGGGAACCCGTTGCCTTGACTCGGCCGGAGCCGTTACGATGACGGTGTTCGAGGTGGGCGGCCCGGACCCCGGGGAAGCGGTCCGCCGCCGGGGGGCCTGTCGGGCCGGGAAGGGACGGCGCGGTTGGACGCGACGCCGAGCGTGCCGGGTTATCGTCTGGTTCGTCCGTTGGGGGCGGGCGGGATGGGCTCGGTGTACGTCGCGGAGCGGCTCGCCACCCACCAGCTCTACGCGATCAAGTTCCTGCGCGAGGACCACCTCGACAACGAGTCGTCGGTGGCGCGGTTCAACCGCGAGATCCAGGCCCTGCGCGCGATCCGGCACCCCCACGTCGTCGGCGTCTTCGACGCGTTCGCGCCGCAGCCGGGCGCCGCGGGCCGGCCGTGGGTCGTGATGGAGCTGCTCGAGGGCGAGGGACTGGACCGGCTGCTGCGCCGGCGGCGCTCGGTCTCGCCCCAACTGGCGGTGTCGATCATGCTCCAGGTGCTCGACGGCCTGGCCGCCGTCCACGCCCGGGGGATCGTGCACCGCGACCTCGGCCCGTCGAACATCCTGCTGGTGCCGCAGCAGCCCGGCAAGTACCTGGCCAAGGTCCTCGACTTCGGCTTGTCCCGGCCGAGCAGCTCGTCGGACGAGGAGCGGGCGGGCATCACGCAGCAGGGGACGCTGATGGGCAAGCCGGCGTACGTCGCGCCGGAGATGTTCCACCAGAAGAAGGTCGACGCGCGCGGCGACCTGTACGCCTGCGGCGTGATGCTGTTCCGGATGATCGCGGGACGGTTGCCCTACCGCGAGACGCAGGCCGGGGAGCTGTGGGCGGAGCGCTACCAGGACCGCGAGAATCCGCGGGAGCGACCGCGACTGGGCGCCTTCGTGCCGGGCCTGCCCGAGCGGCTCGAGCTGTGCGTCGCCAAGGCCCTGCAGCTCGACCCCGCCAAGCGCTACCCGTCGGCGGAGAAGATGCAGGCCGAGTTGCTCGACATCGAGCAGCACGTGCTGCCGCGGCTGCCCGCGCCGTCGTTCCCGGTCCGTCCGGTATCCGAAGGGCCCACCGGCGCGTCCACGGCGAGCGCCGTGCCCACGCCACGCACGATCCCGCCTCGCCCCACCCGGCGACGCCGGCGGCTCTACGTCGCGGCCGCCGGAATCGTCGTCGTGGGGGCGCTCGCGACGACGCTCGTCTTGACGCGGGGCGAGCCGGAACCGCGCGGGACGAGCACCTCGACCGAACCGGCCGCGGCCGATGCCGTGCACGCCGGCCCGACGCCCGTGGCGCGCGTGGAGCCCGGGGAGGCG
>CAZMRP010000953.1:0-2120 GCA_964568275.1 uncultured Myxococcales bacterium | reverse complement strand
GCATGCCGCCGTCGCCGCCGTCGCCGCCCGACCCGCCGTGGCCTCCGCCGCCCCCGCCCGAGTCGGAGAACGCCATCGCAGTCGACGTGCCGGGCCGGCCGCCTCCCGTGCCGAGGCCGGCCAACTCGGCGGCGCCGCCCGCGGCCGCCCCGGGTCCGATGCCCCCGCCGAACCGCTCCGGCACGCCGCCGACGTCGATCAGGCCGTCGAGCAGCGCATCGCCGTTGACGAGCAGCACCATCGAGTTGGGTCCCTTGCCGAAGACCAGCGCCCCGGTCCCGACGGCCAGGCGGGAGAAGACCCAGATGCCGAGACCGGGCAGGCCGTCCTCCTGGTCCTGGCGGACGAAGGGGATGCCGGCCAGCGTTCCGGTGCCGCCCGGGCGCAGCTCGCCGACCTCCGCCCCGGTCGAGTCGTACAGCGTGATCCCGCCGCCGGCGGTGTGGAACACGGCCACGCCCAGGGCCGGGATCTCGAGCGCGGTCGTCCCGGTGTCGAGCAGGGCGTCGTCGGTCACGTTGGCCGGGGCGAGTTGCAGGCAGCGCAGCTCGTCCGTGGCGCAACCGAAATGGCAGAACGTCTCGTCCCAGCCGGAGCCGTCGGCGCGGCAGCGGCGCAGCCGGTCCTCGTCGCAGGAGTCGCCGCTCGGGTCGCAGGCCACGACGTCGGTTTCGGCTCCCGCGTCGTCCGCCGCTTCCGTGTCGAGGTCGGCCGGGACGTCGTCGGCATCGCCGTCCGGCCAGGACTCGGCGGTGCCGTCGTCGACGTGGGAGACGTCCTCGTCCGCGACGTCCGGCGCGTCGAGCGTGTCGGCGACGTCGGCGGCGGACCAGTCGTGGCCGCAGCCGGCAAGGGCGAGCGCCAGGGCGATCCGGACCGGCCGGGCGGACGACGTGCGAGCCATGCTTGCACGGTACGGCAGGCGCGGATTCCGGTCAACGCGGGTCGATGGGTTGCCTCGGCCGGCGGGTCGCGCCTAGGATGGCCGCCATGACGAAGCCACGCGAATTCCATGACGGCAGCAAGGACGGCCTCGTCGCGCTCGAGAGCCTGGACCTCGACCAGGTGCGGTCGTTCGCCGGGTTGTTGCGCGCGATGTCGCGCACCGCCTTCAGCGGTCGCTCCCTCGGCGAGGCGCTCGACGTGACCCTGGCGATGGTGCGGGACCCCAAGTGCAAGGTGGTGCTGACGCTGTCCGGCGCGATGACGATCGCCAAGATGGGCAAGGTGATCGCCAAGATGATCGACACCGGGATGGTGCAGGCGATCGTGTCCACCGGGGCGCTGGTGGCCCACGGCATCTCCGAGGCGGTCGGCAACGTGCACTACCGCCACGACCCGCGGATGTCGGACGAGGAGCTGTTCGCCAAGGGCTACAACCGGGTCTACGACACGCTGGAGATGGAGGCGAACCTCAACTACGTGGAGGAGTTCGTCAGCCGGGCCTTCGACGAGCTGGGGCCGGAGCGCGAGCTGTCGAGCCATCTGCTGTGCCGGACGATCGGCGAGCTGCTCGACCGGGAGCCCGACGCGGAGGGCGTGCTGCGATCGGCGTACCGCAAGAACGTCCCGGTCTTCATCCCGGCGTTCACCGACTCGGAGCTGGGCCTGGACCTGGCGATCTGGGCGCTGCGGCGGGCGCAGCGCCGCGGCGTTACCGACCCGATCAAGATGCTGGACGACGTCCCGCGGTTCAACCCGTTCCTCGACCTGAACGCCTTCGCCCGCTTCGCCGCGTCGACCGAGCGGACCGGGATCTTCACCGTCGGCGGCGGCGTGCCGCGGAACTGGGCGCAGGAGGTCGGCCCGTTCATCGACATCATCAACCACCGGCTGGGGTTGAAGCTGCTGCCGTCGCGCTACCGGTACGGGGTGCGGATCTGTCCCGAGCCGGCGCACTGGGGCGGCCTGTCCGGCTGCACCTACTCGGAGGGGGTCTCCTGGGGCAAGTTCCTCCCGCCCGCCGAGGGCGGCCGGTTCGCCGAGGTCTTCGCCGACGCGACGACGGTCTGGCCGCTGTTGATCAAGGGCGTGCTCGAGGAGCTCGCGGCGGGATGACGATGGGACGACACGGGTGGCTCCCGCTGCTGCTCGCGGCGGGGTGCGGGATCGGCGCGGGC
>CAZMRP010000952.1:0-2121 GCA_964568275.1 uncultured Myxococcales bacterium | reverse complement strand
CGCTGGCGGCCGTCGCCTTGCTCCCGCGCGCGGAGCCGCACGGACGCCGCTGGCCGGGCGCACTCGTGATCGCCGGCCTCGTCGTCGTCGCCAACGCCTGGTGGGTCTGGGCCGCGCTGCGCGGGGGCAACGCGGGCTGGCTGCCGGGACCCACCGGCGGCGGGCTGTCGCTGCTGCCGGCCGACCTGTTCGGCATCATCGGCCCCGAACCGCTCGCCTCCGGCGTGATCTCGAACCGCACCGTGTTCCGGCTGCTGGCGCTGGCGGCGGCCGCCGCCGCGCTCGTCCGCTGGCGCCGCGAGCAGGACCTCCGGTTCGGTCCCTTCGCCTGGGGCATCGGCGGAGCGCTCGCCGCGGCCTACCTCGGCGACTACCTCTGGGGCCTGCGCGATCTCGGAACCTACGGCTTCGTGCTGTTCGGCGCGACGCTGGCCTTGCCGCCCGCCGCCGTGACGCTGGTCGAGCTGGTCCGCGGGTTCGACCCCGGGAAGCTGCCGCGGCGCACCGTGGCGCTGCTCGGCGTCGTCGCCGTGGTCGCGCTCCCCGCCGCCGCGCGCGACGTGCTGTACTTCTTCCCGGAAGCGATCCCGGACCCGCGACCGCCCGCGGACAGCCCGGTCGGCCGGATCGGCTTCGTGGACGCCCGCCAGATGTCGTTCCGGCACGAGGCGCCGGCGGCGGACTTCCGCGAGGTCGCCGCCTGGGTCCGCCGGCACGGGGACGGGTCGGGACGGATCGCCGTCCAGGGCCCGCTGCTCGCCGAGTACCTGCTGTGGGCGACCGACGCGCCGATCCTGGGCGGCCGGGCGCCGCGCCGGCCGTTCCTGCGCCCGGCTTTCGGACCGGCCGGCGGCCTGCCGCTCGAGCCGCCCACGCCCGAGGGGCTCGCGCGGTACCTGACGACCTACGCCGTGGGATGGGTGATCACGAGCTTCGAGGCGTTCCCGATGGATCGCTTCCGCGAGGTGCTGATCCCCGTCGCCCGCTTCCCCTCGGGGCACCACGTCTACCGCTCCCGCGCCGCCCCCGACTGGTTCGCCGAGAACCGGGGACGGCTGCGGGCGTCGACCAACCGGCTCGAGGTCCACGGCGTGGAGGCGAGCCGGGACGTGGTGCTGCGCTTCCACTGGCACGCACGGCTCCGCTGCCGGCCGGGGTGCCGCGTGGTGCGCGAGCCCGTGACGGGGGACGCGGCCGGGTTCATCCGCATTCCGGCGCCGCATCCCTCCAGCCTGTACATCGACAACGCGTACTGATCGAGCGGGTCGGAGCGCTTCGCCGTTGGCCCTCGGCCGCCGCTCGTGACATTCTCCGGGGGCCATGAGGGTCGCGGTCCGCCGAAGGCTGGTCCTCGCGTTCGCGTTGCTCGCGGCCGCGTCGGCGTGTCGGCGCGACGCCGGGCGCGGGAAGGCGGCTCCGGCGCTGCCGCCGGTGCGGGTCGAGGAGCAACTGGACCTGATTCCCCGGCTGTCCCAGGCGGTCCCCGACCCGGGGTCCGGCCCCGTCGACTGGGCCTTTCCGGTGCTGCGCGACGACCAGCGCGAGGCACTGGTGATGCGCCCGCCGGCGCGCCTGCGCTTCCGCGGCCTGGCCCTGCATCCCGGCGCGGTCCTCGAGTTCGGCTACGGCGTCACGGCTCCCGTCGGCACCGCGACGCCGCCGGTCGAGTTCCGGGTCGAGTGGTCGAGCGGCGGAGCGACGACCGAGCTGTTCGCCGCGACGCTCGAGGTGCTCCCGTGGGGCGAGAACGAATGGCACGAGGCGTCGGTGCCGCTGCCCGCGGGAACCGGCGAGGGCGAGCTGCTGCTGGGCGTGGCCGGCGCCGTGCCGCCCGGAGTCGGCGCGGCCTGGTCGTGGCCGACGGTTCGCTCGGAAGGCCGGACCGGTCCCGACGACCGCGCGCTCGTGCGCGCGGAGACCCGACGCATCGATCTGCTGGCCGACCCCGAGGCCGCGACGTGGACCGCCGCGGCGGACGGCCGGCGACCCGACACGCTGCGGGTCGAACTGCCCGACGAGCTCGCCTCGCGGACGGCGCTCGGCATCCCTCCGGACGCGGCCGTTCGCTGGCGGCTCCCCCCCGGCGCCGGGAATCTGCTGCGGCTGCGACTTCACGCGGCG
>CAZMRP010000951.1:0-2123 GCA_964568275.1 uncultured Myxococcales bacterium | reverse complement strand
TCGCGCGGACACTTGCCGCCGCGCCCGGCCCCGTGTAGCTTCCGGCCGTCCACCGTCGGCCCCCATGGCTCAGTGGATAGAGCAACGGTTTCCTAAACCGTAGGTCGCAGGTTCGAGTCCTGCTGGGGGCACCAAGAGAACCCCTCGCATTTCGCACGGTACGTACCTCTCCAAACGCTTGGCACACCGT
This sequence comes from uncultured Myxococcales bacterium, assembly GCA_964568275.1. Classification (GTDB taxonomy): domain Bacteria; phylum Myxococcota_A; class Polyangia; order DRWM01; family JAAZOP01; genus JAAZOP01. The sequence continues at coordinate 1,933 of CAZMRP010000951.1, read as the reverse complement.
TGGCAGTAGCAGGCCCGTTTGGACCCGTTTCGGATGCCCGACCGGAACAAATTCGGGACCACCCCTCCGGGGGGTGGACGGACCCCTACGCGACCCGCGCGAGGCGCTCCACGGGGCGCGTAGCGCGTCCTGCGGGCATCCTGGCCCGCCTCTACGCTGCGCCCTGCTACGCGAGGGGTGGCACTTCCGGGCCCGAGAATCGCCTATCGGCGGTCGGGACGTATCCCAGGCCGTCCCGGGTGGAGATCGGCCGTTCCCGGTCCGTTTCGACCGCAAGAAGCCCGGGCCCCAGCGAACCACGACGACCACGGCAACCCGTCGCGCATGGTGCGCGGCGCATGACGGCGGGGTGTCCCCGCCCGCGGGGCGCGCGGCGGACGGCGCGCGAGGATGGTGCAGCATGACGGACGAGACAAAGGACACGGCGGCGGTGGAGGCGGACAGCAAGGTCAAGCGGTGGACGCTCGAGCGCGACGGGGACCGGCCCCTCCGCTTCCGCGGCGAGCAGCTCGGGGAAGGCGAGTCCGGCAGCGGCGGGACCAGCGGCTACCGCTGCGACTGGAACCGCGGCGTCAAGGTGACGATCTTCCGCCTGGCGTCCGGCGGCTACGTCCTGCGGCGGTTCTTCTGGTCGCAGTGGCAGGGCGAGCAGGACCGGGCGGAGGCGACGGTGTGCCCCACGGCCGCGGCGCTGCTCGAGGCGCTCCGCGACGACGGCGGCGAGCTGCGCCGGGCGGAGGCGGAGGCGCTCGACGACGCGGCGGGTGCGGACGAGGGGATCGCGGCGGTCGCGGTCGAAGACCTCGACGGGCAGGTGCAGCGATGAACCGGGCGAAGCCGACGTGGTGTGACCCGATCCTCCGCCGGATGGAAGGCGACGACCGGTGGCGATTCGCGGAGGGCGCCGCGATGATGCTCGAGCACGAGCGCGACCGGGTGAGCGATGACGCCAAGCGCCCCCGCATGGTGGCCTGGGTGCTCCGCGACACGGCCCGGCGGTTCCCGGACCGCGGGGCGAGCCGGGAGGCCCGTGCCGTCGGCCGTCTGCTCCGGGCGGCCGTGCGGATGCTGGGCGGGAAGTAGGAGAGACGTGTTGACGCTGGACACTTCCAGCGCGACGATTCGGGGCAGCGCGCGGACCGATCATCCGTGCGCGGGGGGCCGGTGCCGCACCCGGCTCCCCAGCCCCGACCCCTTCAACGTGCGGCGGGGATGGTGCGGCGGTGCCGAACATCGACCGTGGACCCAAGGCCGAGCTGTTGTTCCCCGAGGCCGCGGCACGCCGGTTCAAGCGGCGACACAGGTTCGACCCAACGGAGTTGTTCCAACGGGTGGGCACGGACTCGTGGGAGGATCTGAACCAGCGGTTCGGGCGCGACGAAACGAAGATGGCGATCATCGCGGCGCGGCTGTTCGCGCACTGCCGGCAGGGGAGGGACGGGATGCCCGGACGGCGACCTGGCGCCGGCCCGTTCGTGGTGACGCTGCTGGACCACACGGACCTCGGCCCGATCGACGTGGCCCTGCTGTGGATCGCAGCGGACCTCACCGTCGGCGAGGTGAAGAGGAAGGGCGGGCCGCGCCGGAAACCGGGAGAGCAGTACGACGTGCGGAAGGTCTGGCAGCGAGTGATCGAACTGCGGCGCGCATGGCGCAAGGTCAGTATGGCGGCCATGGCAACGATGCACAGGTTGGAGGACACGGTGCTTGCATCGGCCGCGGCAGCACAGCGGGCGACCGACGGCGGCAAAGACGACACCGCACGGGAGTTGTGGAAGGCTGCTTCAACGGCGGTGGACGAGATTGGGGCCGAGCTGTTGAAGGGAATGAAGAGGCTGGCCCCGGTTTCCAGGCGGATCCAGGACGCCGAGCGGGAGTGTGCCCATTCCGGCCATCGCGATCACCCGTTCCGGGCGATGGCGATCAGTCATTC
>CAZMRP010000950.1:0-2123 GCA_964568275.1 uncultured Myxococcales bacterium | reverse complement strand
CAGCAGCAGCTGGCGGCCCATCCGCTGGTCGTCGGCGTCTACCCCGACCGGCTCCGCCGCCCGCTGCTCGAGTCGTCGCTGTCGTACCTCGGCGCCGCGCGGTGGCACGGGGCCGGCGACGACGGCCGCGGCACCTCCGTCGCCGTGCTCGACACCGGCATCCGCTACTGGAACGGCCACTTCGGCGAGTGCGACGCGCCCGGGGACGAGGGCTGCCGGGTCAAGGTCTTCGAGGGCTTCGCCACGTTGGTCTACGGCAGCGGCACCACCGACCCGTACGAGGTGGCCGAGGGGGAGCCCCACGGGACCAACGTCGGCGGCATCGTCGGCGGCGTGGCCCCGGGCACCGACCTGCTCAGCCTCGGCGTGTTCGCGGTCTACGACGCGGACCCCTCCACCGGCTTCGGCGGCGGCGCCGCCGCCTCGGACGGCGACGTCGTCGACGCCCTCGACTGGTGCATCGAGCACCAGGCCGAGTACGGAATCGTCGCCGCGAACATGTCGCTCGGCTCCGAGCCCGACCCCGACCTGCACGGCTACTGCACCGGCTGGATGGCCGGCTCCTATCTCTCGGTGTTCGCCAACACGCGCGACGCCGGCGTCCTGCCGGTCGTCGCCTCGGGCAACGAGTACGTCAAGAGCGCCGTCGCCTCGCCGGCCTGCATCGCCGCGGCCGTGCGGGTCGGCGCCGGGTACGACGACCCGGCCTTCGGCTACACGTGCGGCACCGGGCCGGTGGTCCCCGGCGCCGTGACCTGCTTCTCCAACTCCAGCGCCCTGGTCGACCTGATCGCGCCGGGCAACGACGTCGATGCCGCCGGCCTGCTCGGCTACTCCGGCACGTCGATGGCCGCGCCCCACGTGGCCGGCCTCGCCGCCGTCTACCAGGCCCGCTACGCCTCCGACCCGCTGTGGACGCTCGAGCGGATGCGCGTGGACGCCGTGCCGGTCCCCGAGGACTACACGACCCAGCCGTACATCCACCGCTTCATCCGCATGGGCGACCACGAGGCCGTGCTGCGCTTCGACACCGGCGCCGTGTTCGCCTCCGACTACGGCGGCCTGTCGATCCCCGACGGCGACCCCGCGGGGCTCGAGGTGACGGTCGACGTGGCCTGCACCTCCGAGGATTGCGTCTCCGGCGCCGTCGGCGCCGTGTACCTCGACCTCAACGTCGAGCACGGGGCGACCGGCGAGCTGGCCTTCGAGCTCGAGGCCCCGGACGGCACCACGGCGCGGCACGAGCTGGTCGACGACGCGGAGCTGGGCCGCTACAACGTCAACTCGATCCTCGGCAGCCAGCACCTCCCCGCCGTGTTCGACGGGCTCAAAGGGGTCCCGCTCGAGGGCAGCTGGACCCTGCGCGTGATCGACGACAGCGCCGGCGTCGAGGACGGCAACCTGCACCGCGCCGTGCTGCTGATCGACTCCGCCCGCGTGCGGCTCGACGGCACGATCGACGCTCCCCGCATCGCGCGGCCGGGCGAGCCGTTCACGGCCGCGCTGAACCTCGAGAACAGCGGCAACCTCGAGATCACCGCCGCCCCCGTCACCGCGCAGCTCGTGCAGCTGGGCTCCGGCGAGGTCGTCGACTCCGCGCCGCTCGAGCTGCCCCTGCCGCTGGTCCCCGCGGCGGCCTGGGCCGGGACCGTCGAGCTGACCGGTGTCGAGGAAGGGCTGTACGAGCTGCGGCTGGTCACCACCGGGCTCGCGCCCGAGCTGGCCCCGGGCCTGGTCGTCGAGCCGTTCCCGCTGGCCGTGACCGAACGCACCTTCGCCTCGTTCGGCGTCGACCCGCGCGTGCCCGAGCCGGCGCTGACCGCGCAGCTCGTCGACTGGAGCGTCGGCCTGATCGAATCCCACCTCTGGGACTTCGGCGACGGCACGACCTCCACCCAGGCCAATCCGACGCACGTCTGGGCGGCCGAGGGGGAGTACGAGGTGCGGCTGACCGTGACCGGCCCCGACGGCACGTCGACCGCCGCGCGCACCGTCCTCGTCCGCGAGATCCTCGACACCCAGACGGTGGTCGAGGGCGGCGGGTGCGACTGCGCCGTGCCCGGCCCCGACGGTCGCGGCGGGGCGGCCGTCCTGCTGCTGGCGCTGGCCGGCGTGCTGCTCGC
>CAZMRP010000949.1:0-2126 GCA_964568275.1 uncultured Myxococcales bacterium | reverse complement strand
GACAGGTCGGAGTCGTCGAGCTGTCCCTGGGTCAGCTTGGAGAGCACGATGTGCTCCACGACGTTGCGGAACTTCTCGCGGGTCGGCGGCTGCACGGTGCGCGAGGCGGCCTCGACGGCGTCGACGATCATCAGGATTCCCGTCTCGCGGGTCTGGGGCCGCAGGCCGGGGTAGCTGAAGTCCTCGCGGGAATAGCCGTGCGCGTTGCCCGCCTCCTGGCACTTGCCCCAGAAGAACTCGATCACGCTGGTTCCGTGGTGCGTGTAGGCGAACTCGACGATCGCCTCGGGGATCTTCTGCTGCCGCAGCCGGACCACGCCTCCCGAGACGTGTTCGATGATGCTGTCGGCGGAGTCCTTGGGGTCGAGGTTCTTGTGCGGGTTGGGCTGGTCCTTGCCCGCCTCGGCGAGGATGTTCTCGATGAAGAAGTCCGGGTGAATCGTCTTGCCGTAGTCGTGGTAGTAGGCGCCGACGCGCACCAGCAGGCCGTCGGCCCCGATGTGGGCCGCGGCCGCCTCGGCCAGGTTGGCCATCGCGCGGCTGTGTTCCCACGAGCCGGGGGCGCGCTCGCGGATGTGGCGCAGCAGGGGGTGTTCCACGTCCTGGAGGTCGATCAGCTTGCCGCGCGACGGGGAACCGAGGGCCATGCCGACGGGGACGGCGAGCCACCAGGCGAGCAGGCCGGAGAGCACGCCGCCGCCGAGGGCGCCGGCCAGCGGATTGGCCTGGACCACGTAGCGGTAGGCCTGGTCCAGCTCGGCGCGGGCCCCGGCGAACATCGCGGCGCCCATCACCAGCACCGACAGCAGGCCGGCGAGCAGGCCGACCGAGGCGAGCCGGCTGACGCGCCGTCGCTTGCGGGCCTCCACGAGGGCGCCGACGATCAGCCCCTGGAACGTCACCGCGGCCATCATCGCCACGTCGAACTCGAGGAACGCGGCGGCGCAGAGCGCGATGAACAGCGTGACCGTGATGCCGGCGCGACGGCCCAGGTGGTGGCCGAAGAGCAGGCTCGGTGCGGCCAGCGGGAACCAGTACGGCGAGAACGGCGTGAACAGCAGGAAGATCTTGAACAGCCCCAGCCACAGCAACAGCGCGCCGAAGACGACGAAGTGGGTGCGGGTGTAGCGCACCAGGCCGCGCCCGAAGCGTCGCAGGTACCACGACAACGCGATCAGGGCCGCGGCGAACAGCACGAAGTTGCCGGCCAGCCAGCCCGGGAGCCGTTCCAGCCGGTCGGCCTGGCGGGCCAGCAGGTCGGCGTGGGCCAGCGGGTCGACAGGCTCGCCGCGCCAGGCGTCGAGGTCCGAGCGGTCCAGCACGTCGTCCGCCAGCGGCGGCGGGACGATCCGTGGCGCGCGGCGGGCCTGGATCGGCGCCGCCTGCCCGGCTTCCAGTTGGAGCGGCGGCGCGAGCAGCTCGATCGCGCCGACGATCGTGAGCGCCAGGGCCAGGACCGCCGCCCAGGGTGCCGTGGTGCGCAGGGATGCGAACTTGCGGATCGGGAACGCTCTGCCCATCTTGCCGTACACCTGGACGGAAGCCCCCAACTCCGTCGCCCCGGACTATCCTTCCAAGGCGGGCCGCAGGTCAACAGGAAGGGGAGGGGCCTCCCGCCGCGCCGAGCCGTCGTCCGCCTCGGATCGTGCTGCCCCGGCCGGCGTCGCGCGCCGGTCGGGTGCAGCGGGTCGCTCGCGGACGGGCGACCGTTGCGGCACGGTCCGGGGCTCCGGGGTGTTGCCAGGGGAACGCCGGCGTGGCAGATTGCGGGCGTCCGGCAGCGGACGAGTGGGCGTCCGATCGGGTCGGGTCCCCGGGGCAGGGGGCCGACGGTCCGACGCCGCGGAGGTTGGGGATGCGCTCGAAACTCCAGAGGGTGGTTCTGCTCGGGCTCTGGGTCCTGCCGGCGGCTCTCGGCGGCTGCGGCAGCTCCTCATCGAACGACGGGGGCGACACCGGTGTCGAGACGGTCGACACGTCGTTGCCCGACGCCGCCCCCGACGTCGTCCCCGACGTCCCGCCGGACGTGCCGACCGAGGGAACGACGGACGTGCCGGTCGAGGTGCCGGTGGAGGGCGGCGACGGGCGCGAGGACGGCCGGACGGACGGCCCGCGCGAGGACGTGG
>CAZMRP010000948.1:0-2126 GCA_964568275.1 uncultured Myxococcales bacterium | reverse complement strand
CCGTCACCACGCCGCTGGCCACGGCGGGGATGGCGCTGATCGCGGGCGGCATCGCCCAGCTCGATCGGAGCGCCGCGCTGCAGACCGTCTCCCCGCGGCTGGCGACGCTGGGCGCCCGCGAGCGGGTGCGCAACGACGCGGCCGACGCCGAGAACAACGGCTGGATCCTGATCGGCGTCGGCGCCGCCGCGATCGTCGGCGCCGCTGCGGTCTGGCTCAAGGACGCCTTCGACGCCGACGAGCACGACGCGGTGGTCGACGACGACGAGGATGCGGCGACGGAGCTGGCCCTGTTCCCGCTGGCCCTCCCGGGCGGCGGCGGGCTGGGGCTCTCGCTGGTCCTGTAGGGCGCCCGGCGGCGCGGCTGCCCGCGCCGGCCCGACCTCAGCCCCCGTTGCGGTATGCGGGTCGGGCGTCGGCGCGGCCGGCCTGGCGGGCCAGGACATCGAGCAGGTTGGCCGAACCGGGACCGCCGTGACGGAAGACGATCTCGCGGGCCTGCCGCAGGTCGAGGTCCGGAAGGGCGCGCAGGAGGCGTAGGGCGTCGTCCTGGTCCTTCGGCTCCGCGGCGACGACCTTCAGCGCCAGCAGATACTCCGCCGGGGCGACCGGGATCTCGAGGCCCGCGACGCGGGCCCGCGGTCCGGAACGGGCCGCCGCGTCGATCGTCTCCTCGAACAGTCCGTCGAGTCCTCCTTCGCGGCGGTCGATGAAGTCCACCTTGATCTCGCCTTCTCGAACGCCGAGGCCTCCGATCGGCAGGTCGCGTGCAGTGATCTGCCGGCGTGCGAGCGCCGCGCGGAGCGGCTCGCAGCAGCGCAACGGCACGGCGAAGTCCACGTCCTTGGTGAATTCGTGCTGGTCGCCGGGGAGGAGGCTCCACATGGCGATGCGCCCGATCAGGGCGTGGGGTACACCTTCGGCGACCAGCAGCTCGCCGGCAAACTCCGCCGACGGGTTTGGGTCGAACGTCGGCAGAGAGCCGTCCGTTCGGTTCCGCGGCTCGTCGCTCATTCGGTCGCTCCCGTTCCCGGCGGCCGCCCGTGGTCCGCCGCCGCGCCGTTCTTCCGAGCCTACGACGCCGGAGGGCGCCGGGCAACACCGGGCGGCCCTCCCCGATTCCGCCGCAGCGTCTTCTTCGCGAGGAAGCCCGAGCTCCTTCGCGGTACGGGAGCCCGAGATCCGGACGCGCGCGGCGCGTTCCGGGGCGAGTGCTCCCGCGGGCGCTGCTCCGCACCGCATGGGGGAGGGTGGTCGACAGCGGGCTCGCGCTGGAACGGGCTTCGCCCGCCCCAGCGGTCGGCCGGCCCTACCTCCGAAGACCGCTACGGCGCGATCCGGGGCCCTCCTCCTGCTCCTCGTCCTTACCTCGACCCCGGCCTGCCGACGCCGCCGCCGTCCCGGTGACCGGCCCGGGATGCGCGGCGACGCATCGCGGCGTAGGATCGGTCGGGAGCAGGGTTGCTCCGAACGGCCGCGGAAGCCGCGGGACGCGGGAGGCAAGCAGATGGAACCGAAGAAGGGGATGCGCGGAGCCTGGGCGGCGTTGCCGCTGCTGCTCGGCGCCTGCTCCGGCGGCGGCACGACGCTCGAGGGGAACCTGCCGGACCAGCCGGACCACGCCGTGCCCGCCGACTCCGGCGCGGCGCACTTCGCCGTCACCGTCTGCGCGGCGCACGGCGGAACGCCGGGTTACACCTACGACGAGCTCGTCGAACGGTACGCCGCGTGCTCGCCCGACGCGGGCTACTTCACGTTCCGCGAGCGGGACGTCGAGCGCTACGTCGTGCCGCGAACCCCGGACGGCGGGGTCGAGCTCGAGCTGACGGCCGAGGCGGCCGCGGCGGTGCGGGCCCGCGCCGGCGACCGCGACGTGGGCTGGGTCTTCGGCGAGGACCCTTTCGAGGTCTCGCTCGACCGGGAGCGCCAGTACCTGGGCCTGACCTACTTCGTCGGCGGAGCCGCCGCGCTCCGCTTTCCGGTGCTGCACGTCGTCGAGGAGGCCGGCCGCGTCTGGCTCCTCATCGGCGACTACCAGGGCCGCTGGGCCGGCTGGGGTCCTTTCGATCCGACGGCCGAGTCGCGGGTCGGCACGCCGGCGCTGCGGTCCTTCTTCCGGGTCCTTG
>CAZMRP010000947.1:0-2126 GCA_964568275.1 uncultured Myxococcales bacterium | reverse complement strand
CCACGATCCGCAGGATGTTCCGGCCTTCCGCTCCCGTCAAGTCGTGAGTCTCCAGCCGTCGTGTGGCCTGCCTCTTGCCGTGTCGCAGAACCTACGTTACGTTACATTCCAGCGGCAGGGTGATGGCTACCGTGGGGGACATCGACGGCGTTCAGGAGCGGCCAAGGCCTCCAGGCAGATCGCGCTTGGGCTTCCTTCCCGCTCCTCCAGGTACGCGGCGTTGAGGAACACCGACATCTCCGGCGCCGAGCGGATCTCCGCGCCGACCACCTCCTCCATGCTCCCGCCGGTTCCCTCGGCCCGGATGCGGATGCACCGACCGTCGGTGCCCTCGTGGATGGAGCAGTTCCGGTTGCTGCCGGAGCCGATGCCGGAGGCGGACCGGGCCACCCGGGCGAACTGGTCGCGGTCCACGACGACGTCGAGGTCGTGCTCGCCGTCCACCGGCGTCACGAGCGACTTCCAGGTCGGGAGGGCGGCGGTCGGGCGCTCGAGGCGGAGGCGCACGACCCGGTCGTCGCCCGAGAACACCAGGTACGTCCGGTCGCTCGGCGGAACGTCCCGGACGTCCTCGCGGCCGTGGACCTGGTGGACGTACTCGACGGAGGTGAACCGCGTCGCCATCGCCTTCGACGCGGCGGCCCAGCTCTCGGCCGGGAACCGGAACACGTCGGGCAGCTCGGTCGTCTTCTCGATGTCGCCGTCGACCAGCAGCCGGTGCCCGTCCGTCGCGACGACCACCGGGACGTCGATGCCGGTGTTGGTCGAGCGAATGTAGGCGTGGACGCCGGAGACCAGCTCGCGTCCGGGGCCGGTGCCGCACCAGGACATCGCGGCGCCGAGGCGGTCGGCGAGATCGCCCCCGGGAACGACCGGGAAGTGCCCGGCGGGAAAGAAGTCCAAGCGCGATCTGCCTGGCAGCCTTGGCCGTTCCCGAACCCCATCGATGTCCCCCGCGGTGCCCATCACCTTGCCTGTGAAATGTAACATATTGTGGTTTTCACGACACCGCAAGGACGAGGGCGGCGCTTCGGCGGAAGACTCACGACTTGACGGGAGCGGAAGGCCGGAACATCCTGCGGATCGTGGTCGAAGGTGGACTACGATGAGCCGATGCCGCCGTCGGGGGCGGGCCAGGTGGCGTTCTTGACCTCGACGTGGCACGGCACCCGCCCCGGCCGCTCCAGCAGGAAGTCCACGCGACTCCGCCGACCGTACGGAACCTCGGCGCGCACCTCGGTCCACCCGGACAGCTCGACGATGGTCCCGGCGCGCAGCGCCTCCTCGGCCAGGCGGTTGGCCCGCAGAGTGTTGAGGCCGACCCAGACCCCGGAGGAGAGACGGATCCACTCCGCCGTCCACGCCAGCCGGCGGTGGGCGCCGGGGGCGGGCGAGGCGACGACGAGGGCGTCCGGCTCGAGACACCCCTCCATGCTGCCGGAGTTCGGACAATGGACGGTGACGACGCGGCCGTCCGCCAGGCGCAGGTCCATCAGGAAGCGCTGGTAGCGTCGCACGAGCCGTCCCCGCAGCAGTCGTCCCGGAATCCGCATCGCGCACCGCCGACCCCCGACCGGTCCCCGAGCCTAGCCGATTTGGACCGGCTTGCGGGGTACGGTCGGCATCCCCTACAATTCGGTCCGGCCCGGATCGGACGAGACCCGAGCCTGCCGGAAGGGAGGCCGAGATGCTGCGAGTCGAGGGAGCCGGACGCGTGTGGTGGCCGGCGGCACTGGCGGGGGCCGCCCTGGCGCTCGCCTGCTCGCCGTCGGGCGACGACACGGTGATCCTGGACACGCCGAGGGACACGCGGGACGTCGCCGACGATGGGACGACCACCGACACCTCGACGCGCTGCGGGCACGAACGGGAGCCGTGCTGCTCGGGGACGGGCTGCGGCCCGGGGCTGACCTGTTCCGCCGGCACCTGCACCGCGACGTCGGCCTGCGGGCGCGAGGGCCAGCCCTGCTGCTCGGGCATGGCCTGCGCGGACGAGCTGGTGTGCACCGGCGGCACGTGCGTCGACGAACCGGCCTGCGGCGGCGAGCGGCAGCCGTGCTGCGCGGGCGGCGCGTGCCAGGCGGAGCTGGTCTGCGACCGCGACACCTGCGTGGCCACCACGGCCT
>CAZMRP010000946.1:0-2132 GCA_964568275.1 uncultured Myxococcales bacterium | reverse complement strand
CGGTCGCCGTCGGCGGCCCGCCACTCCACGCGCAGCTCGGGCGTGACGCGCCAGGTGGAGCCGGCGCGGCGCACCAGCGCCATCACGCGGGCGGGGTCGAGCGGCGTGTCGGGGCGCAAGTGGACGGTCACCCGACCCGCCCGCGCCTCGAGCCCCGCGGCGCGCAGGCGTCGCAGCAGCGCCTTGACGACCATCAGCTCGACCAGCCGCGCGGTCTCCTCCGGCAGGGGCCCGAAGCGGTCGAGCAGCTCGGCGGCGACGCCGCGCACCTCCTCCTCGCCGGGGGCCGCCGCCAACCGCTGGTACAGCTCGAGCCGCTGGCCCACGTCCTCGACGTAGTCCTCGGGGATCAGCGCCGCGGCGTCGACCGTCAGCTCCGGCTCCAGGTCGTCGGGGGGCGGCTCGCCGCGCAGGCGCGCGACGGCCTCCTCGAGCAGGTGGCAGTACAGATCGAAGCCGACGGCGGCGACCTGCCCGGACTGCTCGGCGCCGAGCAGGTCGCCGGCGCCGCGGATCTCGAGGTCGAGCGAGGCGATGTGGAAGCCGGAGCCGAGGGCGGTGAAGCGGGCCAAGGCATCGATGCGCTGCCGGGCCTCGGCCGTCAGCTTGGACCACGGCGGCACGAGCAGGTAGCAGAAGGCCTGCTGGCGGGAGCGGCCGACGCGGCCGCGGATCTGGTACAGCTGGGCCAGGCCGAAGGTGTCGGCGCGATCGACGATCAGGGTGTTGGCGCGAGGGATGTCGAGCCCCGACTCGATGATCGACGTGCAGACCAGCACGTCCCAGCGCCCGGCGACGAAGTCGACCATCACCTGCTCGAGCGCGTCCTCGGAGAGCTGGCCGTGGGCCACGGCGAAACGCGCCTCGGGCACCAGCTCGCGCAGGCGGTCGGCGGCGCGGTGGATCGTCTCCACGCGGTTGTGGACGAAGAACACCTGTCCGTCGCGCGACAGCTCGCGCCGGATCGCCCGCCGCACCAGCTCGGGGTCGTCCTGGGCCACCGTGGTGCGCACCGCCCGCCGCTCCTCGGGGGCGGTGGTGACCAGCGACAGGTCGCGCAGGCCGGAGAGCGCGAACTGCAGCGTGCGGGGGATCGGCGTCGCGGTCAGGGTCAGCACCGCCACGCCGCGCCGCAGGCGCTTGAGCCGTTCCTTGTGCGCGACGCCGAAGCGGTGTTCCTCATCGATCACCAGCAGCCCGAGGTCCTTGAAGTGCACGTCGGTGGACAGCAGGCGGTGGGTGCCGATGACGATGTCGACCTCGCCGGAGCGGACGCCGCGCACGAGCTCGGCCTGCTCCTTCCGGGTCTGGAAGCGGTACAGCGGCTCGATCCGCACCGGGAACCGCTCGAAGCGGCGCCGGAAGGTCGCCAGGTGCTGCTGGGTCAGGATCGTCGTCGGGGCGAGGACGGCGACCTGGCGGCCGGACCAGACGGCGCGGAACGCGGCGCGCAGCGCCACCTCGGTCTTGCCGAAGCCGACGTCGCCGCAGACCAGCCGGTCCATCGGCGCCGGTCCCTCCAGGTCGGCGACGACGTCGGCGATGGCCCGCGCCTGGTCCGGCGTCTCCTCGAACGGGAACAGCGCCTCGAAGGTGCGGAACGCGTCGTCCGCCGGCGCCACCGGCCGGCCCTCGTGCGCCTTGCGCTCGGCGTGCAGCCGCAGCAGCTCGTCGGCCAGCACGCGCACCGAGGCCTCGGCCTTCTCGCGCGCCTTGGCGAACGACCCGCCGCCCATCCGGTCCAGTCGCGGGTCGGGCTGGCCGACGTACTTGGCCACCTGGTTCGCGTGGTACACCGGCACGTGCAGGCGGTCGTTGTCGCGGTAGCGGATGCGCAGCAGGTCGAGCTCGACGCCGTCGAACACCCGCCGCTCGAGCCCCTCGTACTGGCCGATGCCGTGCACCGCGTGCACGACGTGGTCCCCGGCGGCGAGCGAGCGCAGGGCGCCGGGGTCGACGGCCGGCCGGGCGCGACCGGGTCGCGCGGAGCGGGTGCCGAAGATCTCCTCCTCGGCGACGAAGGCCAGTCCGTCCGCCGGCAGGCCGAAGCCGCGCGAGAGCGGTCCCTCCTCAAGCCGGTAGCTCGCGGCGTCGTTCCGCCCGCTCGCGTCCTCGCCGCCCCGCCGGCCGTG
>CAZMRP010000945.1:0-2133 GCA_964568275.1 uncultured Myxococcales bacterium | reverse complement strand
CAACCCGGACTGCACGGTCGCCTCGACCCGCACCAACGCCAACGGCGTCGACCTCAACCGCAACTTCCCGTTCATGTGGGTCGAGGGGGTCTCGAGCGGCCTGCCCGGCTCCGCGCCGGAGACGCGAGCCCTGCGCGACGACGGCCTGCGGCACCCCTACGTCGCCGGAATCTCGTACCACACGGTCGCGAACTACGTGAACCTGGTCTGGAACTACACGCCGGTGGCGCCGCGTCACGAGCTCGAGCTGCGGGCGTTGTTCGAGCCCTACGCCGCGGGCACGACCTACGCGGTCGTGCTGGGCTGGCACTGGTACTCGGTCTACGGCGAGTACACCGACCACAACTACGGCACCCGCGGGACGCTCGACACGATCGTCGAGCTCCAGAGCGACTACGGGCGTGCGACCCAGCTCGCGCTCCACGTCCCGCGAGCGCTGGCGATGCTGAGCGCCGCCCGCCACGGCCTGGCCGGGCGCGTGACCGACGCGGTGACCGGGGCGCCGCTGCGGGCCGTGGTCTGGGTCGCCGAGCGGCGGGCGCCGGTCTACACCGAGCCCGAGCTGGGCGACTTCCACGCGGTGCTGGTACCGGGCAGCTACGCGGTGTCGATCTGGGCGCCCGGGCACCTGCCGGCCACCCGCTCCGGCGTGGTCGTCCCGGCGGCGGGACACGAGTGGCTCGAGGTCGCGCTGGAGCCGGGCGGCGCCGACTTCGGCTTCGCCGTGACGGCGGTGCGGCTGCCCCGCGAGATTCGCGACGCGGGCTACGCCAACACCTCCGTGCCCACCGACGCCCTCGGCCCGCCCGACGGCAGGATCTTCAACCTCGAGCCGGGCGGCGAGATCTCGCTCGACCTCGCCGTCGACCTGGCGGACCACGACGGCCCGGAGCTGCGCGTCCACGCCGGGCCGGCCGGAGCCGCCGACACGGCGGAGCTCGAGGGCGCGACCGCGCTCGACGGCCCCTGGACCCCGCTCGGCTCCCTGACCGGCACGACCGAGGTCGACCTTGCCGCGACGGGGATGCCCGCACTGCGCTTCGTGCGGTTGGCCGACACCTCCGGCGGCCGGTTCGGCTCGCCCGGCGCCGGCTACGACCTCGACTCGGTCGAAGTGCTCCCGCCGCCGGCCGCGGACGCCGACGCGGATGCCGACGCCGACGCGGACGACGCCGACGGCGGCGAGGACGACGGTGCCGATGCCGAGCCCGATGCCGAGCCCGACGCCGAGCCCGACGCCGACGCCGGCGTGGACGTGCCGGAGGAGACCGGCCCGGACGGTACGGTGGAGGACGCGGGCGACGCCGAGACGATGGTGGAGGTTCAAGGGGACGGCGTCGACGGAGCGGACGGCGACACCGACGGCGGGGGCGGCGGCAGCGGCTGCGGCTGCAACGTGGGTGGAGCGTCGCCTGCGGCCGGAACCTGGTGGGCGGTCTGGGCGGCGCTGGCGGGCGCGGGGCTGTCGTTCCGGCGCCGCAGGACGTAGAACCCCACGCGCACCCGGCCGGCGCCATAGGCTTCCACGAAAGCGGGGCGGGCGGGGAGCCACGCTTCGGCCAGCGGCGACAGCCGGTAGCGGGCCTCGACGGCGGCGCAGGCGGCGGCCGGACCGGACCGATCGGGCAGGCGGGTCGAGCAGGCCGCGGGGCGCCACCAGACCAGGCAGCCGTCCTGCGGATCCGGGGCGTCGTCGGCGGCGACCCAGGCGTGATCGAGTTCGCGCAGGGCCGAAAGATGGGTCGGTGGTTCCAGGCCGAAGTCGCCGTCCCAGTGCAGGCGCAGGATGCGACAGCCCCGGGGAACCTCGGCCAGGTGCCGCTCGAAGAATGCGTACTCCGGCCGGAAGGTCGGCTCCGGCGGCGGGTCGAACGCGGCAAGGGCCAGGACGCCGACGGCGACGGCGACGCCGCCGCGCACGAGCAGGCCGCGCAGGCGGGGCCACCGATCGAGCAGCCGGTCTCCCAGCCAGACCGCACCCAACCCGAGCAGCACGGCGGCCACGGGGAGCAAGGCGGCCTGGTAGCGGGCGGTGACCAGGTGCGGACCGGCCAGGCGCGCGGTCGGCACGGCGGGCAGCAGGCCGACGGCGAGCCACAGCAGCGCGCGGCCGCGGGTCCAGCGGACGGCGAC
>CAZMRP010000944.1:0-2140 GCA_964568275.1 uncultured Myxococcales bacterium | reverse complement strand
GACCACGTTCGGAGGTTGACAGGGGGGGGAAAGGTGACAAGGTGGGGGTTTGGGGGATGCGGGAGGCGGAGATGACGAAGCGGTGGTGGTTGGTCGTGGGAGCGGCGTCGGTGCTGGCGGTGGGGGGGTGCGGGGACGACGATTCGGGCACGGACGTGACGGACACGAACGAGGACATGGAAGAGGTGTTGGACGCGGCGGACGCGGACGCGGACGGCGACCTGGACGAGGGTGCGGACGCGGACGCGGACGGGGACGTGGGGGACGTGGAGGACGAGGCGACGGGGGTGTGCGAGGTGGAGTTCTGGATCTGGGATCTTGGGGTGATGCCCCCGCGGGACACTCAGATTTGCGCGAGCAAGCGCGGGGAGGGGGAGCACGCGCACGTCTGGGTGGAGGACGAGCAGTGGGGTCCGACGGTGGACCAGCTCGGGGTGGACGAGATCCTGCGGCGATGGGACGTGGAGACGCCGGCGGAGTCGGTGGCGCCGGACCAGGGGATCTTCGAGATCCTGACGGGGGTATTCGGGGAGCCGCCGGACGTGTTCGACGAGGACCCGAAGATCAACATCCTGTTGTACGGGATGGAGCCGTTCGGGACGACGGAGTTCGACGGGTACTTCCGGTCGACGGACATGACGGCCGGCTCGACGAGCAACCGGCGGGAGATGATCCACATCAACACGTTGACGGGGAGGTTCATTTCGTCGCCGTACATGATCGGGGTGATGGCGCACGAGTTCCACCACATGTTGCAGTGGCGGTTGGACGCGGAGGAGGAGACGTGGCTCTCCGAGTCGTTCTCGGAGCTGGCGATGATCTTGACGGGGTATTTGACGGACCTGCCGGCGGCGAACAGCTGGTCGCGGAATCCTCGGGACCCGTTGTTGGTGGACGGGGTGGGGAACCCGGTGAACTACGGGGCGGCGTTCCTGTTCGGGGCGTATTTGTACGACCGGTTGTCGGCGGCGGGTGTGGCGGATTTGGTGGCGGACACGGCGGACGGGGCGGCGTCGGTGGAGACGGCGGTGCGGCGGCTGGAGGCGGACGCGACGTTCGTCGGGTTCTTCGCGGAGTTTGCGGCGGCGATCCTGGTGGACGACGAGTCGTTGGGGGACGGGCGGTACGGGTTCCTGCTGGTCGACCCGTCGAAGCCGACGCCGGCGGCGGTGGGTTTCCCGGCGGAGTCGGTTCCGGTGACGGTGCCGGCGGGCGGGGTAGCGTACGCTCGCGCGGCGCTGGACGGGGCGGCGCACGCGGAGCTGACGGTATTGGCGGGGGCGGGTGCGGCGACGCGGCTGGGGGTGCGGGTGATCCTGGAGGATCCGGTGGTGGGGCCGCAGGTATTCGCGGTGGAGGCGAACGAGCCGTTGGTGTTGACGGACGTACCGGCGACGGCGACGGGGATTTCGTTCGCGATGGCGACGGACGAGGAGTTGCCGGTCAGCGTGGCGGTGTCGGTGGGGGCGGCCGGCGGGTGAAGAGGGTGAGGATGGCGACGAGGACGGCGGCGCCGAGGATCGACCAGAAGACGGGGAAGGGTCGGCCGTCGAGGTCGATGACCCAGAAGTCGGGGACGCCGGTAGCTTCCGAGACGAAGCGGCCGACGAGGGCGCCGACGAGACCGATGACGATCGAGGCGAGGCAGCCGTACTGGCCGTGACGGCCGGCGATGCGGGCGCCGAGGGCACCGACGAGCAGGGCGACGAGGGCGGCGAGGACGATGTCCACGGGGGAGTCCTAGCACGAGCGTGGTGGGGGTGACTACACCGGGCAAGTCATGGTGCAGCTGGTGCAGCCCGTCCAGACGCCGCTGTTGCAGGTGCAGCGCTTGCACCAGCCGCCCGTGCAGCCGGCACTGACGATGCCCGTGTTGCCGTCGCAGACGTAGCCGCCGAAGACGTCGACGCACCGCAGCGGCGCGGTGCAGGTGCCCCAGGAGCAGCTCGTGGTGCAGGTCCGGGTGCCGGGGCATCCGGTGGAGGCGGTGCAACTCCCGCTGGTGCCGCGGCAGCAGGAGTAGCCGTCGTCGCAGACTCCGTCGCAGTCGTCGTCGTCGCCGTTGCAGGACTCGGAGGGTGGGATGCAGGAGCCCCAGGTGCAGGAGGAGCTGCAGGTGCGGGAGCCGGTGGAGCCGCAG
>CAZMRP010000943.1:0-2140 GCA_964568275.1 uncultured Myxococcales bacterium | reverse complement strand
AAAGCCGCGGTGCTGGACGGGCTCCTGCCGGAGCGCGGTGCCGTCCGGTCCGCGATCCGCGGCCTCGACCCGCGCTCACGCCCCCGGCGCCACGGGGCCGAGCGTTCCGAGGGTGCGGAGGGCCTCGTAGAGCGCGACGGCGGCGGCCGAATCCCCGGTTCGCCTGGCCGACTCGGGAGAGAGCCGCGCCCTCGCCTGGTCGGGACCAGCGGGATCGCCCGCAGCGGTCCCTCAGGGCGAGCCCGGCACGAACCGCCGGACGTAGAGGCCTGCGGGGTAGCCCACCACGTCCCCGCGCGAGCATTCGAGGACCCTGGTGAGCACCACGTACGAGTCGCCGACCCACACGACGTTGTGGCTATCGATCGTTCCGCCGACGTCCGGTCCGAGGACATGGATCGGCTCTCCCACCGCGCGTCCGTCACCGTCGGTACGGAGGAGCAGGGCGTGGTCGTCGCACCCGAGCGCCGGATCGCTGTCGTTCCCGGAGAAGGCCAATGCCAGACCGTGCGCGTCGCGACCGGCTCTTAGGGCTGCCGGGAGGGGCGTGCCGTGCCACTCTGCCGGCAGTTCCGCGCATCCTGGGGCGCGCAGCAACTGCCCCTCCGGTCCGAAACGGGCGACACAGAAGACCCGGCTGGTCATGCCGATCCACGACCGCTCCCAGGCGGCGAAGAACCCGTCGTCCGTGCGCCCCGTGGTGCCGCCCTGTACCCTTGTCTCCGAATCGATCCACTCCCTGCGAATGATCCGCCGGCCATCGGGCGAAACGGTATGCAGGCCTGCCTTCGTGGCATCGGGTCCCCCGGAACCGGAATCCCAACAGTCTCCGAAGGCGGCGATCCCCGTCGGACGGGCAGTGATGTCCGACAAGCCCTCGCAGTACTCCGCCAGAGCCAGGCCGGGGCCGAGGGCAGTTCCGTCGTCCGCAAACCGGCCGATCTCCAGCAGGCCCGAGCCACCCCGATAGAGTGCGAAGTAGTCCGCGCCGGTTCGATCCGCCAATGATCCACTCTCGGCTCCGGGAACGATGACGATGGGCGCACCGAGCGGCTTGCCATCGACCTCCAACCGTTGGAGGCAAGCACCCATGTCCGATCGGAAGAAGAACAGACCGTAGCCCGTTCCGGTCCACACGAGGTCCAGCCAGCCGAAGTGCCATTCGTCCGCTTCGTAGAACCAGTCCGGCCCGACCGCCGTTCCATCGGGCAGGAATCGGTGGAACCGCACTCGCGCCGTAACGCTGGTGTGGTCCGCGGCCTCATAGACCACGAGGGCCAGACAGGAGCCGTTCCAGACGAGCGGTATGGGAGCACCGCGAGGCCCGTAGAGGTCTTCGGGGACGATTCCCTCGAGCGGAGCCACCTCGCCACGGGGTTCGAGCGGCGTTGCCGCCGGGTCGGGTGGTCCCGGAGGCTCGCCGGCACCGAACCGGCAGGTCCAGTCGCATTCGTCGCCGTCCAGGCGATTCCCGTCGTCGCACTCCTCGCCGTCCTCGAAGATTCCGTTGCCGCAGGCAGGCTGGGGCGGCACGTCGGTGTCCCCGTCGGCCGAGCCGTCGCCCCCTTCCGTGCCGTCCGGGTCGGCGTCCGTGCCGGTTCCATCGGAGTCTGCCGAGTCATCCGCAGACGCGCGGTCGGCATCACCGGCGTCGGACGCCGACGAGCCTCCGCAGGTCGCTGCCACGAGCAGCAGGGCCACGAGTCCCAGCCTCGGAACCGACCGCGCTACCATCCCGGCTCCTCGCTTGTGCACGCACCGGCATCCGGATCACGAGGCCAGCACGCCGTTTCGGCGTCGGTCACGCCATTCCCGTCCGAAGCCAGTTCGCTCGAAGCGGTCTGGCCGGTCCCCGCCGATGCACTCTCGCTCGCGCATTGGCCCGAGGCTTCGCGACAGTTGTCCGTGCAATTGATGATGGCCGAGCAGAAGCACCGATCCAGCGCGGCGAAGATAGTCCCCGAGAAGTCAAGGTCACTCCCGCAGTCGCAAGTCGTGTCGCTCGTCCAGTCGACGTGGAAGAAGTCGCACCCGAGTTCGCCATAGTACTTGCCGTCGCCCGATGGGTCGTACAGGTCGTCGTCGCCGGAACCGCCCCAGATGGTGTCGTAGGCTCCGTCCGCGACCTCTCCGTAGTTCT
>CAZMRP010000942.1:0-2141 GCA_964568275.1 uncultured Myxococcales bacterium | reverse complement strand
CGCCGCTCGACGTCCCCCGCGCGCTGGCCTGGTACGAGTCCCAGGCCTCGCTGACGCTGGCCGAGCGGCAGCGCGAGGCGATCGCGCGGGCGCTGGTGGAGCAGGTGCTGGTGATCACCGGCGGCCCCGGCACGGGCAAGACCACGCTGCTGCGCGGCGCGCTGACGATCCTGGCGCGCAAGCGCCGGCGGCTGCTGCTGGCCGCGCCCACCGGCCGGGCGGCCAAGCGGATGACCGAGGCCACCGGGATGCCCGCGCAGACGATCCACCGGCTGCTGGCCTTCGACCCCCGCGGCGGCGGTTTCGCCCGCCGCCGCGGCGCGCCGCTGGAGGCCGACGTGGTGGTGATCGACGAGGCGTCGATGCTCGACACCGTGCTGGCCCACCACCTGCTGGCGGCGCTGCCGCCCCAGGCGCGACTGATCCTGGTGGGCGACGTCGACCAGCTGCCGTCGGTCGGCCCCGGCAACGTCCTCGGCGACGTGATCGAGTCCGGACGCGTGCCGGTGGTGCGGCTGACCGAGGTGTTCCGCCAGGCCGCCGCCAGCCGCATCGTCGCCGGCGCGCACCGCATCCGCCGCGGCGAGGCGCCGCAGAGCGCCCCGGACAAGGGCGGCGACTTCTACTTCCTCGAGGAGGAGCCGGAGCGGGTCACCGAACGGATCGTCAGGCTGGTGGCCGAGGACGTCCCGCGCCGCCTGGGCGTCGACCCGGTCCGCGAGATCCAGGTGCTGTGCCCGATGAACCGCGGCCGCGCCGGGTCGCACGAGCTGAACGAGGCGCTGCAGGCCCGGCTCAACCCGGACGGCCTGGAGGCGGTCCGCGGCTGGAAACGCCTGCGCGTCGGCGACCGGGTGATGCAGATCGCCAACGACTACGATCGCGACGTGTACAACGGCGACCTCGGCCGGATCGCCGCCGCCCGCGAGGCCCAGGGCGACGTCGTCGTGGAGTTCGACGGCCGCCTCGTGGCCTACGACGCCCACGACCTCGACGCGCTGGTGCTGGCCTACGCCTGCTCCGTGCACAAGGCCCAGGGCTCGGAGTACCCGGTGGTGGTCGTGCCGCTCGTGCCGTCGCACTGGGTGATGCTGGCGCGCAACCTGCTCTACACCGCCGTGACCCGCGGCCGCCGGCTGGTGCTGCTGGTCGGCTCCCGTCGCGCCCTGTGGCGCGCCG
Source organism: uncultured Myxococcales bacterium (assembly GCA_964568275.1). Lineage (GTDB taxonomy): Bacteria > Myxococcota_A > Polyangia > DRWM01 > JAAZOP01 > JAAZOP01. Next base: position 962 of record CAZMRP010000942.1, on the reverse strand, counting down.
TGCGCAACGACCGCCCGACCCTGCGCCGCACGAAACTCGTCGAGCGCCTCCGCGCGACCCTCCGCCCCCTGCCGCCGGCGTGAGCTACAACCCGAGGAAGACCATCGCCGCCCCGGCCAGCGCGATCACGCCGCCCGCCGCGGCGTGCGTCCAGCGCTCGAGCGGCCCGAGGTCGACCTGGCGCAGGCCGAACCAGAACAGCGCCACCAGGGCGTGCATCGCCGCCAGCGTCGCGACGGCGTAGTCCAGCACCACCAGCGCCACCTCGTGCCACGCGCCGGCCAGCGCCGAGGCGAAGAACAGCGGGATCAGGGGCTCGCACGGCCCGAGCACGAAGACCAGGAACAACAGCCACGGCGTGAGGCTCTTCCAGGGTCGCGGCCCGACGGCGGCCGCGTGGTCGGTCGCCGCGCCCGCGTCGTGGCCGTGGTCGGTCCCGTGCGGGTGGTCCGCCTCGTGCGCGTGGGCGTGCACCGCCGGGTGCCCCTCCTGCGCGTGGACGTGCCCGTGGGCGTGCACCGTCCCGTCGTCGTGCAGGTGCGCGTGGCCGTGCCGGCGGCCGCGCGCGCCGCGCCACAGGCCCCAGGCGAGGTAGGCGAGCCCGAGCAGGAACAGCGCCCAGCCGGCCCACTCGCCCCGCGACTCCTCCCAGCCCTGCACGCGCTGCAGCGCCGCCCCGGCGGCGATGCCGACCAGCCCGATCAGCACGCTCGACAGCACGTGCCCCAGCCCGCAGACGAAGGTCAGGAACGAGGTGCGCCCCAGGCCCCAGCGCCGGGCGCGGCCGATGACGATGAACGGCACGTAGTGGTCCGGACCGAACAGCGTGTGCAGGAAGCCGATGCCGACGGCGGTGAAGAACAGCACGTCCCGCTACTCCGCCCGCAGCCCGTCGAGCACGAAGTCCAACTCCCCCGACCCGGGCGTGAAGGCCACCAGCACCACCAGCAGCGGGTCGCGCC
>CAZMRP010000941.1:0-2141 GCA_964568275.1 uncultured Myxococcales bacterium | reverse complement strand
CGGACGCGAACCGGATCATCGTCGACCTCGAGGCGTTCCTCCGCGACGAGGGGTATGCCCTCGAGTCGGGAACGCCGTTCGACGGCACATGGGGCAGGGGACCGCGCAGCACCGGCTTCTCGGGGAGGGGGTGGTCGCATCAGCGCCGGAAGTTCCGCGTCGCGGTGCAGGCCCGGGACGGCTGGACGTGGGTCGCGGTGCAGAGAGCGATGAGCGGATGGGGCGGAGGCCTCTGGGCCCTGGGAGGTGGCCTCGGCGTAGGGCTCGTGCTCGGCGCCATCCTCCGCGCCGTCTGGAAGGCGAACGTGGCCCCGCGTGCGGGCGAGGTGGTCGTCAGGACGTCGAGTCCGCCGAGCCTTCTCCTCGTCGTTGGGCTGGGGCTGCTGGGTGCACTCCTGGTCTGGGTTGCCCACGGCGTGCTCGGCAGCGTCGGGATGGCCAGCGAGACCGATCGCCTTCGCCAAGCGCTCCTCAGGCGGTTCAAGGGGGACACCGACGCCCCGGAGACGCCGATCCGAGGGAAGGGTCCCGACGGTGCGCCGGCAGGCGGCGAGCCGGGCGGGAGCGTCGACGGCGCGCAGGCGACCGTGCCGGAGCCTGGTGGATCAGCCCCTCGCGAGGCGTCACTACGGCCCGGGAGGTGGACGAAGCGGTGGATCTGGATCGTCTTGGGCGCCGTGGTGCTCGCCGTCGCCGTTCCCATCGGCGTGTGCAGCGTGTGCAGATCGAAGTCGACCGAGGTGGGGACGATCCCCGTCGAGATCAACCTCGACGAGAGGGGACCGGGCGCATCGGGCGGTCGCGGCCGGCACCGCCATCCGTAGTCGTCGCACGGGGCCCGGGCCGGCAGTCCGCCTTCGCAGCCTCCGGCTTGCCATCTGATGCCGCGAAACGAAGTTGAGTGCTGCGGCGTTTCTACTCCAGAGAGTGCCGGGCGCAGGTCCGCGGCGGTCCGGTGCTGTTCCTCGCGTGCCACAACCCGCGCGGCGTTGTGCCCGCGAGAACTACTTGGAGACCCGGAACAGCGGCGTTGCCGCCCTGGAGGCGGCCGTCCCCGCCTACGCCTTCCCGAGGTGCTTCTTGAGCGCCTCGACGGCGGCGGGCACGCCCTTGTCCTTGGCGACCGCCTGGAACGCGGTGCGCTTGGGGCCCTTGGGCACCTGGCGGAGGTAGCCGAGGTACTGCCCCTGCACGCGGCGGGCGTCGACGACCTTCTGCGTGACGGTGAAGGGGCGCCCGTCCTTGCGCTTGGTGGTCCGAAGGGCCTTGCCGGCGGGGGCCGTCTTCGTCGCCTTCGCCGCCGTCCGCTTCGACGACCGCGCCGGTCGGGCGGCCAACTGCCTGGCCTTCGTGGCCCTTGGCGCCTTGATGGGCGCCGCCGCCGGGGCCTTCCCGCCCTTGAGCTGGGCCAACTCGGCCTGGAGCGCCTTGATGCGCTCGCCCCGCTCGGCCGCCAGCCGCGAGACCTCGGCGGCCGACGTCTTGCCGGCAGCGATGAGGCAGCGAACGGCGTAGGCGAGGTCCAGCCCCGCGATGCTCTCGATTCCCTTCGTGGTCGTCTTCGGCATGTCGTTCTTCTCCTGCGGTGTGCCCCGCGCTTTCGACCGGCCGGGAGAGGTATCGCACATGGTGCCGGGCGCGCAAGTCGGGGCGGACTTCCCCACCGGACTGCGCCGGCTCGGCCGGCGTGCGCTACTTCTTCGGGTTCAGGATCTGGTCGAGTTCCTCGTCTTCGGTGTCGGTGTCGACGTGGATCCAGAGCGGCAGGTGGTCGCTCAACTGGTAGGTGAACTTGTCCTTGGTCAGCGTCGTTCCCGGGAAGAGCGGCTTGTGGTTGCCCTGGTAGAAGTCGAGGACGCCGCCGACGCCGGTGAAGCTCCTCACGTGCCTCGGGTCGTGGAGGATCTGGTCGTACCGCTTGTCCTTCGCTAGGTTGGTGCCGTGCTTCCCCATCAGCGCCGCCGGCATCCGCAGGCCGCGGCTGGTGACCGCCTTGAACAGGTCGCTCGTCTCGTCGGGGATGTTGAAGTCGCCCATCACGACGATGTCCTTGTCCCCGAGGTACTGCTCGTCGCTCCGCGTGGCGACCCAGTCGGCGAGCATCTGGAGCTCGGGAATGCGCCCCTTCTCGGTCGTGCCCC
>CAZMRP010000940.1:0-2144 GCA_964568275.1 uncultured Myxococcales bacterium | reverse complement strand
CCGCGGAGCCCGCCGCAACGCCGCCGTCCTCCGCCGTGCCGACGTAGATCGCCAGGCACAGCGCGGCGGCCGCCGCCGCCGGCACCGCCACCCACAGCAGCCGGCGCCGGCGGATGCGGGCGAAGGGGAGGTGGGTTCGCGCGCGAAGCGCGTCGTCCGCCTCGGCGGGCACGTCGACCCGCCCGCGGTACTCGGCCCGCAAGGCCCGCCGCAGCGCCTCCAGCTCCGGTCCGTTCTCGTCGGGGTCTCGGTCGGTCATCGTCACGCTCCGGGAGGTGAAGCGCGCGAGCCGCCCGAAAGGTTCACCCGCGGCGCTCGGCCAGCAGCTCCGCGAACCGGGGGTCGGACCGCAGCGCCGCCAGCCCGTTGTGCAGCCGCGACTTCACCGTGCCGACCGGCACCCCCAGCGCCCCGGCGATGTCGGCCAGCGGCAGGTCGTCCACGAACCGCATCAACAGCACCTCCCGCTGCCCCTCCGGCAGGTCCTCCACCGCCGCCGCAATCCCCACGGGCGGCGAACTGCCGCTCGAGCCTCGGGCCGGGAAGCCGTCGAGCGCCTCGTCGGCGCCCACCGTGCGACGCGACTTGCGCAGCCGGTCGAGCGCCAGGTGCTTGACCACGGGGTAGAGGAAGGTCCGCATCCGGGCCGTCAGCCGGAAGCCGGGAAACCGGCCGAGGAGCTGCAGGAACGCGTCCTGCATCACGTCGAGCGCCACGTCGCGGTCGCGCACGAAGCGCCAGGCCAGGTCGGCGGCCCACCCGCGGTGCCGCAGGTACAACGCCTCGAACGCACCCCGGTCCCCGGCGTTCGCCGCCTCCACCAGCTCCCCGTCCGTCCGCGGATCCGTCCCCGCCATCCGCCCGGCATCCTAGCCGAGCCGCCCGGCCGCGGTCGACGCCGCGCCCCCGCCCGCGGCTCCACCCCGGTCCCCTCTTCCCTCTTCCCGCGCTTCCAGGCATCGTTGCGTTCGGAGGTGGGGCATGGACTCCGATTCGACCCGTCGTCCCGCGGCCGGCACGGCCCCCGTCGCGCTGATCCTCGACCCGCGGCTGCCCGGGAAGACGCGCACCTACCTGCGGGACCGCGAGCCGCAGGCCGGAGGACGCTACCGGCTGGTCGAACCGCCGCCCAGCGACCCGCAGCGCAACGGACTGCGCGACGCCGCCCTGGAGGCCGCCGCCACCGGGCCGGCCCTCGTCGTCCTCGCCGAACACTCGGACCGCGAGTTCCTCGAGGCCGCCGGCGTCAAGATCACCTGGGCCCGACCCACCCGCCGCGGCTGGACGCTCAACGAGGCGCCCGACCTGCTGCCGCTGCCGCCGCCCAGACTGTGGGACGAACACGGGCAGCCCCTGATGCCCCTCGTCGGCCCCAGCGGCTCCGAGGAAGACATCGACAGCGTCCCGCTCGCCAAGGCGCTCGCGAAGTGGTTCGGCGCCCCGGAACCGGACGGCCCGCCGCACGACGACGAGGTCGCCCTGGTGGACAAGCCGCGCGTCTCCGCCGCGGCGCTCGAAGGCCGGCCGGACCGCACCGAGGTGTGGGCGCGCGACGGCAAACTGTGGGCCTGGGGCCCGCGGCTGGACGAACTGCGCGAGAAGCTGTCGCCGTGGCACATCGTCGAGGAGCCCGGCGACTGGTACGAGGCGTGGCACAAGGTCGTCGGCGGGAACCCCAACCCGTGGCCGCTCGAAGAGGCGCTCCACAAACCCAACGCGCCGGAACTGGCGGAGCTGCGCGAGAAGTTCGGACGCCTCTCCGATACCTGGGTCGCCGGCTGGGTCCAGCGGGAGATCGCTCGGCTGCTCGAGACGGCGCGGGTCGAGCCGCCCCCGGCCTGGATCGCCCCCGACCCGGCGGCCGAGGAGGCCGCGCGCGAGGAGCTGCGGCGGCTCGTCGACCGCGGCGCCCAGGGGACCGCCGACGCGATGTCGCTGCACTTCCTGCTCGCGGCGCTGCTCGAGGCGCCGCTGCGCGTCGCGCCGCCCTCCGCTCAGGCGACGCTGCACGTCTGGGCCAACCCGGGCGGACAACTGGTCGAGCTGCGGGTGGTCGCGATGCAGGGCGAGCCGCACGCGCTGCGGGCCCTGCGGCGCGACACGCGGACCGGACCGGAACTGGCCGAGGCCGGCGACGCGCTGCT
>CAZMRP010000939.1:0-2144 GCA_964568275.1 uncultured Myxococcales bacterium | reverse complement strand
AGCGCCGCCGCCCGGACCCTCGGAGTCCTGGGGCTGGCCGGACCGGAGGGTCGGACGGTCGAGTCCGTGGTGCGCCTCGCGCGCCTCGCCTCGAAGGAACTGATGGGCTTCCGGATCTCGGCGCTCCACTCGTTCCCGATGCTGGTCGTCCGCTGGAAGGAGCGGTTCACCGACACGGGCGAGGCCCGCCTCGCCCAGCCGGTTCTGCCGATGCTGCTCGACGCGATCCGGGCCTTCCAGCGCCCGACGCCCGAGGTGCTGGACTTCCTGCTCGACCAGCTCGGCGCCCCGATGCTGGTCGGCGAGAGCTCCAACGCGACGATCGCCGCCGGGCGGTACCTGATGCTGAACGCCGACGTGGCGACGTTCCGCGCCCTGGCGGCGCGCGCCTTCCTGCAGACCTTCCGCCGAGCCGCCGACCTGCCCGACGCCGATCGGTACCTCGAACGCTTCCGCTTCCTCGTGCGCGACGTGCTCCCGCTCACTGCCCTCGAGAAGACCGACGCTGCCGATCCGGCGTTCCAGCTCTGGCCGTCCGACGTGCTCGCCGGCTACCTCGACCCGCCGGCCGCCGACACGACGGAGACGCCGCCGGCGGACGACGTGACGGTGGAAGACCTGGTCCGCCCCGTGGGGTACTCGTTCGAGACCTATCGCGATGCGCTGGCAAACTGCGTGCTCGGGGAACAGGAGTCGCCCGCCGCCGTGGCGCGGTGGCGACGCGAGCTCTCGGCCGAGCAGAAGACGCAGTACTGCACGAAATACGCCGAGCCGTGGGCGTCGGAAGACCCGCGGGCCGGCGCGGCCGTCGAGCTCGAGCGGCTGCAGATCCACGACCGCCGCTGCTGGAACCACATGAAGGCGCGGCACGACGGCCGCTTCCAGTACTGCGTGGACGTCGAGAACCGCCGGACGCCGGCCCACGACCTCGGCCTGTCCCGGGCCGAATGCCGCAAGGTCCGGGAAGAGGACGACACGTACCTCTACTGTGTCGACCTGCGATTCATGCCCGAGTACCTCGAGCGGGGGAAACCCACGTTGTGGGGCTGCTATCACCGCTTTCCGTGGCTGCGCGGCCGGGAGCCGATCGGGCCGGACTGCGGCCATCTCGCTCAGCGGATCCTCGCCGCCTGGCTCTACGTGAAGCTGCGGGACGAGGCGGAAATGGCGGCGCCCGACGGGGTCACGATGCGGACGGTCTCCCGCGAGCCGTGGCCGACGCTGGAACAGTACCTCGGCTTCCTTCAAGCCTGGGCGGCACCCGCCGATTCGTCGCTGCCCATGCTCCCCCTCGGGCTCGAGGCCGTGGTCGCCGAGCTGTCCAAGGTCCAGCTCGACTTCCCCGAGTTCGTGAGGCCGCCGGACGCGGCGGCTCGGACCGCGCGAGCGAACGTGCCCAAGCCCGAAGACGCATCGGGCGCCGCACCGCTGTTCGTCGAACGTCCGTGGTACCGCCAGGCAGCGTGGACCACCCGAGCTTCCCGCGACTTCAGCAGCCTCACGGCCGACCTCGACGCGTTGTGCGACGACGCCGCGGGCCGGACCGAGACCGACTGCCTGCCGACCGACCGGCTGTTCCACAACCTGGTCGCCCGACCGACGGACGGGTCGACGGGACCGCTGTTCGAGGATGCCCTGGCCCTCGCCGTGAGCCTCGTGCGGGGCGACCTGGCAGGGGTGCTGGACCTCGCCGCCGCAGTCGACAGGCTGGCGCCGTGCGCCGGACCCGCCGGGGTCGACGCGGCCTGCGCCGAGGCGGTACTTGCCCCGTCGTCCGAGAACGACCCGGCGCGGAGGCTCGGCAACCAGGCCGCCGCGCTCTACCTGCTCGCGGCCGGCGCGAGCACCGCCGACGACGCCGCGGCCCGGGCGGCGCTCGAGGCGCCGATCTGCCGGATGGCGACGCTGGCCGCCGCGCCGGACGGCGCGATCCACCCGAACCTGCGACCGGCGATCGAGTTCGCGTTCCTCCGGACCCGGCCGACCTGCGGCGCCTCCGCCGACGGCACCGACGGGTGGAACGGCGTCTGGAAGTGGATCCTGGAGCCGCCGCCCGAGCCGCCGGCGGACACGACCGCCGAACCGGTCTCGACGGCCGCGATGCCGCCCGCGGCCGCGGGCCACGGTCCGGGCGTACCGGCTGC
>CAZMRP010000938.1:0-2145 GCA_964568275.1 uncultured Myxococcales bacterium | reverse complement strand
CCGCGCCCGAAGGCCGGGCCGGCGGCATCGAGATCGGCGGCAGCGTCGAATGACGCCGCTCGATCGGAAGCCCCTGCAGCGCCCGCTGCAGGTCCTCCAACATCTCCAGCATCGTCGCGTACCGCTCGTCGCGGTCCTTCGACATCGCCTTGAAGATCACCGACTCGACGGCGGCCGGAACCTCCACCTCCGCCGCGACCTGCGACAGCGGCTTGACCTCGCTGAACAGGTGCTGCGTCAGGATCGCCATGAACGACTCGCCGGTGAACGGCACCTGGCCGCACAGCATCTCGTACAACATCACGCCCGTGGCGTAGACGTCGACCCGCAGGTCGAGCGTCTGGCCGCGGGCCTGCTCCGGCGCCATGTACTCGGGCGTGCCGAAAATCACCCCGGTCTTGGTCAGCCGGCGGCCCTCGGCGTCGAGCGTCGTCATCTTCGCGATGCCGAAGTCGAGCACCTTGACGACGTCGCGACGCTCCTCCTTGCGCACCAGGAACACGTTCTCGGGCTTGAGGTCCCGGTGGATGATCCCCTTCTGGTGGGCCGCGTGCAGCGCGCGGCACAACTGCGCGATGATCCGCGCCGCCCGCTCCAGCGGCAGCCGGACCTCGCGCTGCAGCAGGTCGGCCAGATCCTCCCCCCGCAGCAGCTCCATCGCGAAGAAGATCCCACCGTCGTCCGTCGTGCCGAAGTCCGAGACGTCGATGATGTTCTCGTGGCCGATGCTCGCCGCGCTCCGCGCCTCCTGCTTGAACCGCTCGACCAGGTCCTGCTTGCGCGTGAAGTCCTCGCGCAGGATCTTCAACGCGAACGGCTTGCCGAGCTCCACGTGCTCGGCCTCGTACACCACCCCCATCCCGCCCTCGCCGATGCGGCGCACGATGCGGTAGCGCCCCGCGAGCACCGTGCCCACCCGCGCGTCGGGCCCCGGCTCGCCCTCGTGGGAATCCTCCTCACCGACGAGCCGCGCGCCGTCCTTCGGACAGAAGATCACCTCGTCGCCGGCCTGGTGGCCGCACTTCGGACAGACGCGCATCGCGCCGGAACGTAGCATCCGCGATCCACACGGGTCAAATCGCGCTCCCGCCGCCGGACCCGCCGGCGCCGCGGAATCCCCTACGAACTCGGGCGCGGCTGTACTAGGCTCCCGGCGCGTGACGGTCCCGCCCGCGCCCCGCATCCGCGTCCTGCCCGCCGACCTGGTCAACCAGATCGCCGCCGGCGAAGTCGTCGAACGCCCGGCCTCCGCCGTCAAGGAACTGCTGGAGAACGCCCTCGATGCCGAGGCCACCCGGCTCGAGGTCGCCCTGCGCGGCTCCGGCATCGAGGAAATCCTGATCCGCGACGACGGCCACGGGATGAGCCGCGAAGAGGCCTCCCTGGCCCTCGTGCGCCACGCCACCTCCAAGCTCGCCTGCGAGGAGGACCTCCGCCGCATCGCCTCCTTCGGCTTCCGCGGCGAGGCGCTCCCCGCCATCGCCGCCGTCTCCCGCCTGCGCCTGCTCACCCCCCGGCCCGCCGACGACGAGGGGACCGAGGTCCTGGTCGAGGACGGGCAGGACCCGGTCGTCCGCCCCGCCGGCGCCCCGCCCGGCACCACCTTCGTCGTGCGCGACCTGTTCTACCGCACCCCCGCCCGCCGCAAGTTCCTCAAGTCGCCCCGCACCGAGCTGGCGACCTGCGTGCGGGTCGTCGAGTGGCTCGCCCTGTCCAACCCCGCCGTCGGCTTCACCCTGCACCACGACGGCCGGCCGCTGCGCCGCTTCCTCCCCTGCGCCTCCACCGCCGAGCGCGTCCGGGAGGTCTTCCCCGACGTGCCGCTGGCCCAACTCGAAGGGGCGATGGAAGGCGTGATCGTCCTCGCCTACCTCGGCGGCCCCGAGCACGCCCGGCCCGGCAGCCGGAACCTCGAGCTGCTGGTCAACGGCCGCCGCGTCACCGACCGCGCGATCTTCGCCGCCGTGACCGCCGCCTACGAGGGAATGCTGCCGCCCGGCGCGCTGCCCCCCGGCGTCGTGTACCTCAACCTCGACCCGGCCGCCGTCGACGTCAACGTCCACCCGCGCAAGGAGGAGGTCCGGTTCGTCAACCCGCGGCAGATCTACGCCGTCGTGCGCCACGTCCTGCGCGACGGCCTGGCCC
>CAZMRP010000937.1:0-2148 GCA_964568275.1 uncultured Myxococcales bacterium | reverse complement strand
CACCCGCCTGGTCGGCCGCGGACGGCGACGGCCTCGAGGCGTCCCGAGTTTCGCCGCTCGCCGCCGTCGCGCCGGCGGGCGACCAGCCGACCACCCCCGACGACTTCCTCGCGCGGCGGCCGCTGATCTTCTTCCACGGCACCGCGGGAGACGACGCGGCCGACGCGCGCCTCGTCGCGCAGGCCGGCCTGCTGCGCGACCTGGTGTTTCCCGACGCCCTGCTCGTGCCGGACACCGGCGTCGAGCCCCTCAAGGGCCGCGACGGCTGGCCGCCGCACCCGGTGCTCTACGGCGCACCGCACGAGAACCTCGCCCTGGCGGCGCTGGCCGGCGAGCTGCCGTTCGAGCTGACGGCGGAGCGGCTGGTGCTGGGCGAGGAACGCTTCGAGGGCGACGGCTACCGGTTGATCACGGTGCTGCCGGCCGCGGACCGGCATCCGGCGTTCCTTCTGTACGCCGGCACCGGCCCGGCCGGGGTGGCCGAGATCAACGCCGGCCTGCCCGGCAACATGCCGATCGTGGTCGCCGACACCTTCGGCACGCTGGCCGTCGGCAGGTGGGAGACCGTGGACGGGAAGCTCCGCGCGGCCCTGGGGCCGCGGGCGCGCCGCATCGAATGGCGGGTCGTGGAGCGCGAGCTGACCGGAGCGGGAGACGGCGCGAGGTCGACCGTGCGCTTCCTGTTCCCCGCGATGGTCCCGGAATGGGGCGGCGAGGCCGGGATGATCGACGCCTGCCTGCGCGGACTGGCGACCGTCGTCGCGAAGCTCGAAATCACCGACCCTGAACCGCTGTCGATCTACGTCTAACCCGACCGCCGCAGCGTGGCCTCGCTCACCGGCCGCGCCGGCGACGGCTGGGCCGTGCCCTCCTCGCGCGCGCTGCACGTGCTGGCCGTCGCGCCCCGGGCGCTCGAGGCGCTGGTGGCCCACGAGGCGACCCACGTGCTCGGCTACTTCGCCTGGGGTCCCGTGCGCACGCCGCTGCTGGGCGAGGGGCTCGCCGTCTGGGCCGCGGGGGGCTACGGCGGCGTCTCCCTCGACGACTGGAAGAGACGGTTCCCGACGCCGCCGGCGGTGGCGACGCTGCTCGGGCCGGAGTTCCTCCGGATGCCCGAGGCGGAGAAGTACCCGCCCGCCGGCGTGCTGGTCGAGACGGCGATCAAGCTGGTGGGCGCCGCCGCCGTTCGCGAGCAGCTGCTGCCGGCGAACGCCGCGTCGTGGGACGACGCCTGCCGCGCCGCCGGCACCACCGCCGAGGCGCTCGAGCAGGCCTACCTGCGGGCCTTCGCGGACGGCTGACGTCGGTCCGAACGCCGGCTTGCAGCCGGCTCGGTTCCGTGCTGCACTTCGAGCTCATCCGCACGAACGAATCGCGCCGGTCGCCCGGGCAGCCGGCGCACGTTGCCTGACGCGCCCGGGTTGGGGCGCCGACGCCCGGAGGGGAGACCACGATGCGCGCCATCACATTCTGGAGCGTGGCTCTGCCGCTGCTCGCCGGCCTGACGGTCGGGTGCCCGAAGAAGGCCGGCGAAGGCGAAGCGACGACGCCGGCCGGCGAGACCGGCACGACGCCCGGTCGCGACGTCGAGGGGGGCGACGAGCACAACGCCGCGGCGCTCGCCGCCGAGCATGTGCTCCTGGCGTTGACGCCCACGATCCAGCCCGAGAGACCGGTGACCGAGGCCGACGACCCGCGCCGGACGCTCGGCCCGTCCCTCGCCGGGCTGTTCGGCCGGCTGCCCGTCGAGCGGCTGGCCGAGGCCGCCGGGAACCTGTTGACCCTGGCCGCGAAGACCCGCGCGACCTGGGCCTGCCACGAGCGCTCCGACCGGCTCGCGGCCTACCCGACGCAGGAGGAGTTCCTCGCCGGCGCGCTCGCCGTGGCCTCCGCCGTGCTGCGCGGCGAGGCTCCCGCCTCGCTCAAGGAGCAGGCCCGTACGCTCGTCGCCGACTCGCTCCGGGAGTCACCCACGATGCAGGGCGGCGTCGTGCACCGCGCCGCGGCGGACGCCGTGTTCGAGGCCGCCGCGACGATCGACCCGGACGACGCCGGCCGCCTCGCCCCGGCGCTCGTCGAGGCGCTGTTCATCGACCCGCTCCCCGACCCGCTCGGCGACGTTTCGCAGGTTCCCCCTCGCCCCGAGCC
>CAZMRP010000936.1:0-2151 GCA_964568275.1 uncultured Myxococcales bacterium | reverse complement strand
GCCGGCCGTCGACGGCCAGGCCTTCGATCGTCGTGATGGTCGCGCCTTGGGCCTGCATCGCGAGCATCGAGCAGGCCTTGACCGCGCGGCCGTCGAGCAGGACGGTGCAGGCGCCGCATTGCGCGGTGTCGCAGCCCACGTGGGTGCCGGTCAGCTGCAGCTGCTCGCGGATCAGCTGCACGAGCAGCGTGCGCGGGTCGACGCTGGCGGTCACGGCGCGGCCGTTGACCGTCAGGGATAGTTGGACGCTCACGGGGGTCTCCTTCTGCGAAGTGAGTTGCCGGCCGGCGGCAGGCGGCAAACCGGCCCATTGTCCGAGCCGGCCGAAGCCCCCGGCGAGCCAGACCACCAGCAGCGTCAGCAGCACCAGGCCGACGGCGGCGCCGCCCGCGAGCAGGGAGCGGCGGCGCCGCATGTCCCGCAGCGTCTCCTGCAGCGACGCCGTGGTGGCGCCGACGGTGGAGGAGGCGTGTCGCGGCGACGGCCGGGGCTCGACCTTGAGGGCCATCAGCCGCTTGGTCGTGCTGGTGTTCGCCTCGCCGGAGAACAGGTCCTCGAGCGCCAGCAGTCGTCGCTGGAACTCGCGGGCCGTGGGCAGCCGCCCGGTCAGCTTCCGCTCGATCGCCTCGGCCGCGACCTGCGCCAGCTCCACCGGGACGGTGGGCTGGAACTCCAGCACCGACGGATACGGGCGCGGCGAATCCCGCTCGGTGAAACGCTCGACCCACAGCAACTGGGCGGTCGTGGCCCGGTACGGCAGTCGCCCGGTCAGCATCTTGAACAGCATGATCCCGCAGGCGAACACGTCGCTCGCCTCGCACAGCGGCTTCTCGACGAACATCTCCGGGGCCGCGTAGGCCGGTTTGCCCATCAGCGTGCCGGGCTGGGTGACCGCCCCCGAGGCCTCCTCGGAGAGCACCGGCCGGGCCAGGCCGAAGTCGAGCAGCTTGACGCGGTACCGGCCGCTGGCCTTGGGGATCAGGAACACGTTGGACGGCCCCATGTCGCGGTGCAGGACGCCGGCGTGGTGCGCGGCGGCGAGCCCGTCGAGGATCTGCAGCATGATCGAGACCGCGAGCGCCGGGGGCAGGACCGGCTCGCGGCGCAACAGGTCCTGCAGCGTCTCGCCTTCCAGCAGCTCCATCACCACGAAGGCCGGGGCGGAGCCGTCCGGGCTCGGCAGCCCCGATTCGTAGACCTCCACCACGTTGGGGTGGCGGATGCCCCGCAGCACCCGCACCTCGCGCTCGAACCGCGCGGCGTGCGCCTTGTCGTTCGCCAGGTGCTTGTGCATCACCTTGAGGGCGAACGTCTCGTGCGTCGTCAGGTTCTCCGCGGAGTAGACGCTGCCCATGCCGCCCGCGCCGATCAGGCGCAGCAGGCGAAAGCCGGGAATCTCGGGGCGCGGACTCCCTGTCTGCTCTTCGTCCAAGACACCTCGCCCGCGGGCCGTCTCCAGGCCACAAGGCAAGCGGATTCTACCATGTCCGACCGCGACCTGGCACGCTTCGTGTCCGGCGGTCGGGGTCCGGCTTGACGGTCGAGGCTTTCGACAGCAAGCTGCCGGTTCGTGGACCAGCATCATCGAGTACTGCGATCGTTCCGGATGTTCCCCGACCCGCTGCCGCCGGCACGAGGCCGCCGGTCGCAGCCGTTCCCGGCGTTTCGGGCCCCGGCCGTCGCCGCGCCGGTCCTCGCGCTGCTGATCTTCGCGGCCGGGGCGCGGGCCAGCGAGATCCGGGAGGTCGCGCTGCCCGAGACCGTGTCGCGGGCCGAGCGCATCGCCGTGGTGGAGGTGCTCGAGCCGATGCAGAGCGCTTCCACGTGCTACGTCGACTATTCGTTCCGCTACCGGGTCGAGCGGACGCTGCGGGGTGTGATGCCCGCGGTGGAGGGGGTGTACGTCGACAGCTACCCGCGGGGCGACGTGACCGTCGAACAGTGTCCCGTGTCGTACTCCTTCGACGCGTACGCCGGCAGCGTCCGGCCGCCGTTCCAGCGCGGCCAACGGCTGATCCTGTTCTTCGGCGACCGGGTGCCCGAGCACGCCTTCGAGGCGGCGGAGCGGCTGTACGAGGTCGAGCGACTGGCGGGGGGGACGCCGCCGCCGGCTCCCACGGCGCCGCTCCCGGTGCCGCCGCCTCCTCCTCC
>CAZMRP010000935.1:0-2151 GCA_964568275.1 uncultured Myxococcales bacterium | reverse complement strand
CGAACCGAACAGCCGCCAGCCGACGACGTGCACCGGACCGTCGCCGGTCGTCCGGCCGTAGACCCAGGCCACGAGGGCGCGCCCGTCCGCCAACCGCCGGACGTCGGCGGCGCACCCGAACAGCCCACTGCCGGTGCCGAGCACGACGCGCCGTTCCGAGCCCCACGCCGTCCCGAGCGCGCCCAGCGACTGGACCCACAGGACGCAGTTCGTCCCCTCGGTCCGCGCCCCGGCGGCCAACAGCGTCCCGTCGCCGGACGCCAGCACCAGGGCATCCCACGGCAGCGTCGTTCCCGCCAGCGGTCCCTCGGGCTCGCCGCCCGTCGCTCCGAGCCGGGACCAGCGCGTGGACAGGCTGTCCGATGCCCCGACCAGGTACACGTCCGCCACCGGCTCGTGGACGGCCCACACCCGGTCGACCGTCGGCAGCGACACGAGCCGAACCTCCGCCGCATCCACCGCGCGCCGCTCGCCGTCGAAGCGCAGCGTCCAGACCGCGGGGCCGAGCCACGGATCGACCTCGCCGAGGCCGAACCAGGCGGCCAGCCACCCACCGGTCGCCCGTTCCGCCCCGGCGGCCGATTCCACGTTCACGAACCGCCCGCGCGTCGCCGGCCCGCCGAGGGTCGGCGGCCAGTCATCAACCTCGAGCCACTGCCCGAAGCTCGGTTCCACACTCCCGCCCCACAGCATCGCGACCGGCCCGGGCGACCAATGCCCCCAGCCGGGAATGCCCGGATCCTCGAACTCCGCCACCGCCACGGGCGCTCCGGGCGGCGTCCCGTCGAACGGCACCGCCGCGGCGAGCAACCTTCGCCGCCAGCTCCCTCCGCCGCCCGCATCGCGCTCGGACCACAACAGACCGAACGCCGCCGCGCCTGCCGCCGCCAGGCCCAGCGGCTGCAACTCGTGTCCGAGACCCGTGGCCGCGGTCGTCCCCGCACGGCCCGTCGCGGGCTCCACTTCCTGCAGGGTCAGCCCGGTCAGCGTCGGCTCGGCACCGTCCGGCGTCCCGGCCCACAGCACCCACGGCCGACCGGCCCGCGGCTCGCACACCCGCGGGGCTCCCAGCACCGGGTGCGGCGCCTCCACCGCCACCGCCTCGTGGCCACAGTCGGCGGTGCAGCCGTCGCCGGCCGAACGGTTCCCGTCGTCGCAGGCCTCACCCGGATCGAGGACGCCGTTGCCGCACGCCTCGAGCCGGCAGTCGGCCGAGCAGCCGTCGCCGGCCGAACGGTTCCCGTCGTCGCAGGCCTCGCCGGGCTCCCGCGTGCCGTCGCCGCACGCCGCCGCGCGGCATGCGTCGCCGATGCCGTCGCCGTCGTGGTCGAGCTGCTCCGGGTCCGCGACCGTCGGACACACGTCGCAGGCGTCCCCGACGCCGTCGTCGTCGACGTCGAGTTGCAGCGGGTTGCCCACGGTCGGACAGTTGTCCTCCCGCGGCGCCTCGGTCGGCACCCAGTCGCCGTCCGGGTCCGACGCCGGCCGCAGCAGCAACTCGGCCGTCGTCGCGCCGAGGGTGCCGTGCGCCTCGCCGTAGGCCACCACCTCCGGCGCCGACTCGGGACCGCGCACCCCCCAAGCGACCAGCGCCCCGCCCCACGGCGCACCCGGCTCGAGGTGGAGCGTGCCCGGGCCGGCCAGCGTGCGCTCCCAGACGCCGATCCCGACCTCCAACGCCAGCTCCACCCGCAGCCGCTCGAACCGCAGCCCGCCGGGCTCCACCGTCACGACCACCTCGAACGGGCCTTCGCTCGGCGCGCAGGCCGCCACCGGCAGCCCGAGCCCCGCCAGGGCGGCGGCGAGGACGGCGCGCGCGCGCCGCGTCCTTCCGTCGCCGCCTCCACGCCCGGTCGTGACCGTCCCGATCCGCACGCCGTCCTCCGCACCTCGTCAGAACGCGAAACCCAACCCCAGCACGCGCGGTCCCACCAGCGGCACGACCGCGCCTTCCGCCGAACCGTCCGGCGGCGTCTCCGCCCCGCCAGCCAGTTCGACCACCAGCCACACCGCGGCGCCGACCAGCGCCGCCGCGCCGACGCCGATCAGCGTCCAGCCCGCCGTCTCCAGCGAACCCGCCTCCCCGACCAGCCGCTCGTGGGTCGAAGCCGTCGCGGCCTGCGCGGCGAGCGCCCGT
The DNA here is from genome assembly GCA_964568275.1 of uncultured Myxococcales bacterium. Lineage (GTDB taxonomy): Bacteria > Myxococcota_A > Polyangia > DRWM01 > JAAZOP01 > JAAZOP01. The sequence continues at coordinate 14 of CAZMRP010000935.1, read as the reverse complement.
CGCTCCTCGGCGTC
>CAZMRP010000934.1:0-2152 GCA_964568275.1 uncultured Myxococcales bacterium | reverse complement strand
GCGACCTTCGCCGGCCCGCGGGACGTCGTCGTCCGCAGGTACTCGGGAGCGTAGACCCGCGGGGCGTCGCCGTGCACGTGCACGCGCAGCCGGCGCCCGCCCACCTCGACCTCGTCCTGGTCGAGCAGGATCACCGGCTTCGTCGCCGGCACGTCCAGCGAGCGCGACGCGCGGCGCACCACGACGCGCCCGCCGCTTTCGGGCCGGTACAGCACGAGGCGCTCGTCGGCCGAGACCCACAGCTCGCACGCCGCGCCCGTCTCGTCCCGCCACAACACCGTCCCCGCGCCGTCCAGGCGCAGCCCCGGCGCGCGACCCACCACCGCCACGCAGCGCAGGTACCGCTCGTCCGGTGCGCGCGGCGCCAGGTCCTCCAGACAGATCGCCAACGGTCGGCTCATGGCGTCCCCTCCGTGCCCGCGACGGCCCCACCGGGCGGCGGCTCCTCGTCCATCGGGCTCGCCAGCTCGACCAGGATCCCGTCGGGGTCGCGGACGTAGGCGATCGTCTGGCCCCACGCCGTCTGCGTCGGCGGCGTGACCTCGACCGCGCCGGCCGCGACGGCCCGGCGGTACGCCGCCTCCACGTCGGTCGTCGTCAGCGCCACCTCGAACCCGGCCGGCAGCTCCTGCGGCCGGTTGGTGCGGAACCCGGCCGGCAGGTGCGTCCGCGCCTGCTCGACCGAGACGAACCCGAGCTGCGTCGTGCCGGTGTCCAGCGTGCCGAACGCACCCTGGTCGTCGAGGAACTTGCGGGTCAGCGCGAACGCCCGCTCGTAGAACTCCACCGAGCGTCGGACCTCCGCGACGTAGAGCAGCGTGTAGCCGAGCTGCGGGGTCGGCACCGCCGGCAGCTCCGCCGGAGCATCCGCCGCGCCGCCGTCCGTCCCCGCCAGGAACGCCGCGGCGAACCCCGCGTCCGCCTCGGGACACGCGCACGCCGCGGCCACCGACGACTCCGGACACTGCGGAGCGGACACCGGCGGAGGCTCCGGACAGCTCGCCTCCGCGCCCGCCGAGCCCGCTCCCCGGCAGCCGCCGCCCCAGACCGCCCACGACAGCACGAACGCCCACCCGAGGCTTCGCAACCTGCTGCTCGACATGCGCCGCCTTCCACCGCGCTCCGCTAGGGCAGCGCCGCCGGGACCTCCGGAACCGCCGCGCGCTCCACCCGCGTGTCGGAGCTGTCCGCTCCGAGCAGCAGCCACGGCAGCACGCGCTGCACCGAGGACGAGAGGCTCGCCACCGTCATCCCCTCCGGCAACCAGACCTCGAAGCTCAGCGACCGGTCCTGCAACGTCAACCGCGCCTGGCGGAACGCCTCGAACAGCTTGGTCGCATCGCCGACCACCGCGGCCCCGCCGGGCATCCGACGCAGCTCGCCGAGCACCTCCGCCTGCTCCCGGTCCAGCTCGGTCACGACTTCGGTGAACTCCGCGATCACCTCGCCCGCCATCTCGGCGACCGCGAAGGTGAACGAGCCGGCGACGCCGAGGCGCGGGGTGGTGCGCAGGACCGCACCGCCGACGAACGACTCGTCGCTGCGTCCGCCGCCGTCGTCGCGCGCCAGCACCACGAGGTACGCCGGGCCCGCGCCGACGGCCTTGCGGGCCGCCTCGAACTCCGCGGAGGCGGACAGCGGCCGCGCCGCGCGACCCGCCCGGACCTCGCGGACCAGCTCCGGGTCGCCGACGACCACCGTGCGGGCCCCGAGCGACGCGGCGGCGAAGTCGCCGTCCAGCTCGACGTAGCCCCGGGCCGCCTGCGCGACCAGCTCGCGCGGGAACTCGTCCGGCGCCAGCGTCCCGGCACACTCGACCATCCCGGCGAGGTCGATGTTCCCCTCGAGGATCGCCACCGCCGTGTCGCGCCCGCCGGAGTACTCGACCGCCTCCAGCGTCACCAGGTCGACCGCCGCGGCCAGCTCGACCAGGCAGGCCGGGTCGCCGGACACCTCCCGCCGCAACAGCTCGGCCAGCCCGCCGAGGGCCGTCCGGACGTCGGCCGGGGACAACAGGGCCCGCACGTCGACCTGCGTCACGAGGACCAGCTCGGCGTTGCCCGGCAGTCGCGTCAAGTGCGCCGCCAGCCCCGGCGCCAGCGGGCCCGCGGGCGGGACGTCGGCGGGCGGCACCGGCGCCACCGGCGCGAGC
>CAZMRP010000933.1:0-2153 GCA_964568275.1 uncultured Myxococcales bacterium | reverse complement strand
CGTCGGCGAGCCGCAGGCCGGCCAGCCCGGCGGCGCGTCCGGGCGCCGCGTCCGGGTGCCGGAGCGACGGCGGCAGGTGCTGCGGCTCGAGCAGCGCGCCGGGGCACACGGCGAAGGCGTGCTCGAGGGCGTTGCGCAGCTCGCGCACGTTGCCGGGGTAGTCGTACTCGAGCAGCAGGGCGAGCGCCTCGGGGGAGGGGCCGTCGACGTCCCGGCCGTGGAGGTGGTTGAGCTGTTCGACGAAGTGGTCGACGAGCAGCGGGACGTCCTCCCGGCGCTCCCGCAGCGGGGGGATCTCGAGGTGTACGACGTGGATGCGGTAGTACAGGTCCTCGCGGAACGTCCCGGCGCGGACCAGGGCGGCCAGGTCGCGGTTGGTGGCGGCGACGATGCGCACGTCGACGCGGACGGGAGCGACGGAGCCGAGCGGCTCGAAGGTCCGTTCCTGGAGCACGCGCAGCAGGCGGACCTGCATCGCGGGTGAGACGTCGCCGATCTCGTCGAGCAGCAGGGTGCCGCCGTCGGCGGCGGCGAAGCGCCCGGGCCGGTCGTGCCGGGCGTCGGTGAACGCGCCGGCCGTGTGGCCGAACAGCTCGGATTCCAGCAGCGTGTCGGGGAGGGCGCCGCAGTTGACGGCGACGAACGGCCGGGACCGCCGGCGGGACAGGTCGTGCAGCGCCCGCGCGAACAGCTCCTTCCCCGTGCCGCTCGGGCCCTCGAGCAGCACCGTGGCGTCCGATTCGGCGAGCTGCGGCAGGAGGTCGAACAGCCGGACGATGGCCGGGCTGCGACCGACGATGTCCGCGAAGGTGTGCTTGTCCCGGAGCTGCCTGCGCAGCGTCTCGAGCGGCCGCAGGTCCTGGAACGTCTCGACGCCGCCGACGATGCGTCGCCCGTCGCGCAGGACCGCGGCGGAGACGCGGACCGGGATGCGCTCGCCGGCGGCATCGACGACGTAGACCGTCCGCGGCGGCGCCGTCCGTCCGGTCTCCATCGCCGCGCGCAGGGCGCAGCCGTGCTCGCAGATGCTGGCCCGGAACACCTCGCTGCACGGCTGGCCCACCGCCTGGTCGCGCGGCACCCCCGTGATCCGTTCCGCCGCGCGGTTGAAGCTCGTGATCCGCCGCTCGCGATCGACCGTGAACACCCCCTCGTTGATCGAATCGAGAATCGGGTCCGCCGGGGGCTTCGTCGGTCCGCCCCGTCGGGTCGCGCTTCGCGGCTTCCCGCGTCCGGCCATCGTCCCTCTCCCGCCTACTCCGGCCTGCCTTCGTTCTAGCACCCGTTGTCGCGTATTGCAATGGATTGTGTCTCTGGTATTGCATATTGCATGACTCCTCGGGCCGGCTCCGACCCGCGTCCGGCCCGGAATCGTTGGCCTTCGGCCTCCCGGGACGGATGGCACGGCGTTCGCTGGTGGTTGCCCTCGTGTGGATCGCGATTCCGGTGGTCGACGAACGAATCTCCCCGGTGCTCGACGTGGCCCGGCGGTTCCTGGTGGTCGAGCTGGCGGGGGCGGAGGAGCGCTCCCGGCGGGAGGTCGCGCTCGAGGAGACGGGGCTGGGACTCCGGGCCCGGCGCATCGCCGCGCTGGGGTGCGAGGTGCTGGTCTGCGGCGCGGTCTCCCGGCCGCTCGAGTCGCTGCTCCGTTCGGCGGGGATTCGGGTGGTGCCGAACACCTGCGGCGTGGTGGACGAGGTGCTGGCGTTGCTGCGGGCCGGCGGGTTGCCGGAGGACCGGTTCCTGATGCCGGGTTGCCGCGGTCCCGGGCGCGGCCGGAGGTTCCGGAACCGCCATCGGGGTGGTCGCGGGGGTTGGTGAGCTTGCGTGTCGCGCGTCGCGGCGGCGACGTGCAGAAGGAGTCATGAGATGCCAGGTGGAGACAGGACGGGTCCGATGGGCATGGGGCCGCTGACGGGTCGTGGGGCGGGCCCCTGCGCGGGCTACGCCGCGCCCGGGTTCGAGAACCCGGCGTGGGGTCGGGGCGGCGGTTGGGGCGGCGGCGGCCGGGGTCGGGGCGGCGGCGGCCGGGGGCACCGCAACCGCTTCTACGCCACCGGGATGACCGGATGGCAGCGCGCCGCGGCGGGGTGGCCGGAGCGGCGGCGGCGCCGCCGTTCGCGCCGTTCGCGCCGGTGCCGCGCGTGACGGCC
>CAZMRP010000932.1:0-2157 GCA_964568275.1 uncultured Myxococcales bacterium | reverse complement strand
CCGAGCATCGCGGCAGTGGCATGCTCCGCCTGGTCGATCGCGTTCTGGACGGATTCGATCCGGGTCCTCTCGCCGCGCCAGGGAAAGTTCGCGCAGTCGCCCGCGGCAAAGACGGCGGGATCGGTCGTCCGGCACGAGCCATCGACCCAGATGCCGTTTTCAACTTTGAGACCGGCAGCCGCGGCAAGATCCCCGTTCGGAACCACGCCGATCCCCACGATCGCCAAGTCCGCCGGCAACACGCTGCCGTCGACCGGCGGTGTCCTGCCCGAGGCGGACGTCCGGCGCATCGTCGAGGACCCGCTCCTCCCCGCCGACCACTCGTCGGTCGTCCTGCCCTCGTGGAGCGCCGCCGCCGGCGCCTTCGCCTCCGGCACGACCACGATCCGCGACGAGTTCCTGCGGCTGGTCGAGGCGTATGCAGCGCTCCCCGACGGCAGCCCCGCGATCGACGCCGCCGACCCGACCGACATGCCGGCGGACGACATCCGCGGCTTCCCGCGCGACCCCACGCCGGACCTCGGCGCCTACGAACACGGCGCGACGGCTGCCGACGCCGATGCCGATGCCGATGCCGACGCCGATGCCGATGCCGACGCCGATGCCGACGCCGATGCCGATGCCGACGCCGATGCCGATGCCGACACCGACGCCCCTCCGCCGGACGGCGACGACGGTGGAGGGTGCGGCTGTCGCACCGCCGGCAGCCGGTTGCACCCGAGATGGCTGGCCGCGTTGATCGGACTCGCGCTGCCGCTCCGCCGACGTCGTGAACCGCCTCCCGGCGGCCGCCGACCCCACGGTTGACCGCCGCACGGAACCGGCCCACGATCCCCGACGGCTCGCGACCGGCGCGAAGGCCGGACGACGGCTGCCCCGCCGGTCGCGCCGAGGGGGTTCGGATGTCGCAGCTTCGCTCGCTCGCGCTCGTCTGCCTGGCCGCCGGCCTCGCCGCCTGCGGCGACGACTCGCAACCCGCGACGGACGTCGGCGACGACGGCGTTGCCGACGGCGACGGCGAGAGTTCCGCCGATGGGGACGCCGATGCCGACGCCGATGCCGATGCCGACGGGGATGCGGGGGTCGAATGCGAGGGGCCGCCGGCCCCGGGGGTGCTGCTCGAGCGGGTCCCGCCGGGCGCCTGGCCGGACCTCGAGTGGGAGGATCCGTTCCCCGGCGGCTGGACGACGATCGACGTCACGACCCGCGGCGTGGAGCCGGGCGCGGGCGACGTCTCCGGCGCCCTGCAGTCGCTGATCGACGGCCTCGACGGACCGACGGTCCTGACGTTCCCCGCCGGCGCCTACGAGTTGCGCGCGCCGGTCGAGATGCGCGGCGGTCTGATCCTGCGCGGTGCCGGGTCGGACGCCACGCGCTTCTCGCTGGTCGACACCAACCAGGCCTTCACCTGGCAGGGGGTCGGCGGGCAGTGGGCCTGGCCGTGGATCGACCCCGAGTTCGGTCCGCGCGAGCTCCAGGCCGACGTCCCGGTGAACGACGACACGATCCCGCTGGCCGATACCGGCGAGCTCGACGCCGGCGACATCGTGATGGTCGCCGAGGCGATCGAGAACCCGAGCTTCCCGTCGGCGAAGTACGCCCGCGGCGGGATCTTCGCGTTGACCGCCGTGACCCCGACCTCGGTGACGGTCGACCTGCCGCTGACCGTCGGCCTGCACCGGGTCAACGGGCTCGGCGAGGCGACGGTGCTGTCGAAACTGCAGCCGATCGGGAACGGCGGGATCGAGCACCTCTCGATCGTCTCCCCGACCCTCACCGGTTACGAGATGGGCGGCGTGCTGGACCTGTACCTCGCGGACAACGTGTTCCTCCGGGACGTCACCTCGATCGATGCGTTCGGCGCCGACGTGCGGATCTCGAACTCGCGCCGGGTGCTGGTCACCGACTGCTTCTTCGACCGGACCCAGGGCAGCGCGCCGGACGGCGGCGAGTCGATCTGGATCGACCAGCTCGTCACCCGCACCGCGGTCGTCAACAACATCCTGCGCGAGAAGCACCCGCAGCTGATGGTCCAGGTCGGCGGCAACCTGGTGGTCTACGCCTACAACTTCCACGTCGATCGGCTGGCCGACTACTGCCACGCGACCGACGACCCGAACTGCCGCGACCTGGACTGGATCCGCGACCCGGAGCTCA
>CAZMRP010000931.1:0-2164 GCA_964568275.1 uncultured Myxococcales bacterium | reverse complement strand
GTCGGGCCGTCGCTCGCCGCCGCCGCCTCCGCCGCGGCCCCGGGCTCGCCCGGCGTGACCGCGATGCGTTGCCCCGCCGGCCGCGCCGTGCGGTACGCGCCGGCCGCGTAGTCGAAGTACGTCACGCCGAAGGCGGCGACGTCCAGCTCGCCCGGCTGGGACGGCGTCACCAGGAACGTCACCGTGCGCCGCCCGAGCAGCTCGTCCGCCGTCGGCTCGACGACCCGGTCGGAGGCCTTGAGCACCGTCGTTCCCGGCAGCTCCGGCGGGTCCAGCCTGAAACCGGCGAGGTTCCCCTCGCCCCGCAGCAGCAGCGTGATCTCGACCGACTCGCCCGCCCGCACCGCCGTCGGGTTGGCCCGGGCTTCCACCTGGAGCGACGCCCCGACGTTGTTCGGCGAGAACCCGGCCGGCCGACCGTCCGCCGGCAGCGGCAGCACCGCGATCGGGAGCGCCGCCGTGCCGCGACGGATCGAACGCGGGCGGAACAGGTCCGGCACCGACAGCTCGCCCTCCACCGCCCCGATCACCAGCCGACCTTCGCGCGTCGGGTACAGCAGCTTGTCCCGCAGCGTCGTCCACAGGTAGCTGCGCCCCTGCACGGTCTGCGTTTCCAGGCGCAGCTCGCGTCGCTCGAGGTTGGTGCGCAGGAAGCCCTCCAGCGACGGCTCCTTGCGGATCAGCTGCGAGAACAGCGCGCCCACCGAGAATCCGACCTCGGACCGCTCCACGAACGCCCGGATCTGCATCCGCAGCGGCTCGCCCAGGTACACCTGCAGGTCGGTCACCTCGAGCTGGAAGAACAGGCCCGGCCGCACCACGGTGCACGTCGCCGGCCCGTCCGCTCCCTGGGACGGCAACGCCGAGCCGTCCGGGCGGCGGCAGGACGACAGCGGCACCTCCTCCGTCGTCGACGAGGACGGGGGCGTGGGCGTCGGCGTGGGCGTCGGCGGGGGCGCGGGCCAGCCGGGAATCAGCGGTTGGACCGGCTGGGGCTGCACCGGCTGCGGCTGGTTCCCGCCCCCCGGACGGACCAGCAGCTGCACCGTGCCGCTCGAGTAGAGCCGGCCGCCGACCTGCGCCTGCACCGGGCCCAGGGTGAACGTCCCGGGGGCTTGGGCCTGCAGCGTGTAGCTCTGCGTCGTCCGCACCCGCTGCACGTTGCGCCCCATCCCGAAGCTGAACTCCATCGCCTGCGACTGGTTCGTCCCGAGGACCGCGAAGCCGCCCGTCGGCAGCGGACCGAGCGCCTCCGGCGCCCCCGCCTCCGAGATCACCTGCACGTCCACCCGGAACCGCTCGCCCACCGCCACCGAGGTGCGGCTCGGCTCGATCGCCACCGTGACCTGCGCCGCGGCCGGCAGGGCGCACGAGAGCCCCAGCGGGATCGCCCACCACGCAATCCCACAGCGACCGGACGGAGGCCGCCGGCCTCGTCCGTCTCGGCTCCCTCCGCGAATCACCAATCCCTCTCCGGTCCCTGGCGCTGCGGCCGCTGGAACGGGAACAGCTCGAGCTGTTCTTCCTCCGCGGCCTCCTCGCGCTGCCGCATCTGCTGGAACAACTCCTCCTGGTCCCGCAGGTTCTGCAACTGCTGCTGCATGTCCTGCTCCCGTCCCTCGTCCTGCCGCTGCTGTTCCTCCTCTTGCTGCTGCTCCCGCTCCTGCTGCCGCTGTTGTTCCTCCTCGCTCTGCTGCTGGTCCTGTTCCTGTTCCTGTTCCTGTTCCTGGTCCTGCTGGTCCTGCTGGTCCTGCTGGTCCTGCTGGTCCTGGCTCTGCTGGTTCTGGTCCTGCTGCTCGTCCTTGCACTTCTCCGCGGCCAGCCGCTTCAGCTCGTCCTGCAGGGCGAGCAGCGCGGTGCGGCGGTCCTCGAGGTCCCGCAGGCGGCGCTGGGCGAGGGCCAGGTTCCAGGCGGTGTCGGCGTCGCCGGGCCGTTCGAGGAGCGCGGCGCGGTACTGGTCGACGGCCATCTGCAGCGGCTTGAAGGCGTCGTTGAAAGCGGCCAGCGGCTGCTTGAGCGACTCGAGCGCCTGCTGCACGGGCTGGCATTCCTGGTCCTGGAGGTCCGGGAGCTGCGGCAGCGGCGGCGGGTCGACGTCGGCGGCCTGCAGCAGATAGACGTTGCCGAGCGAGTGGAATGCGTTGGCGCGCAGGTTGCGGTCGTC
>CAZMRP010000930.1:0-2171 GCA_964568275.1 uncultured Myxococcales bacterium | reverse complement strand
CCGCCGGCGGAAGGTGTATCAAAAGAACCGGGGGGCGCTGGGGGTCGCGGCGGCGGTGACGATCGTCCCGGCGGCGGTGGCGGCGCTGGTGCTGCGGCGCCGCGGCACCGAGCTGGGCCGGCGCGAGGGGCTGGTGGCGGTGTTCCTGTCGTGGGTCTCCGCCGGCCTGTTCGGCGCGCTGCCGTACTGGCTCTACGCGCGGCTCGAGGGGTTCCCGGCGCTGGATTCGGTCACCGCCTGCGTGTTCGAGACGATGTCCGGGCTCACGACGACCGGGGCGACCGTGATCGCCGACGTGGAGTCGCTGCCGCACGGGCTGCTCTTGTGGCGGTCGATGACCCAGTGGCTGGGCGGGATGGGGATCGTCGTGCTGTTCGTGGCGATCCTGCCGTTGTTCGGTCTGGCGGCCCAGGCGCTGTTCCGCGCCGAGGTGCCGGGCACGACGAAGGACAAGATCACGCCGCATCTGCGCGACACGGCGCGGCTGCTGTGGCTGGTCTACGTCGGGTTCTCGGCGGCCGAGGTGCTGGCGCTGGCGCTGGCGGGGATGGGGTGGTTCGACGCGGTGAACCACACGTTCACCACGATGGCCACCGGCGGCTTCTCGACGAGGAACGCGGGCATCCCGGCCTTCGACAGCCCGGCGATCGAGGCGGTGCTGATCTTCTTCATGGCGCTCGCGGGGCTCAACTTCGCGCTGCACGTGCGGATGGTCTCCTCGCGCGGGGACCTGCGCGCGTACTGGCGCGACGCCGAGGCGCGCGTCTACCTCCTGGTGCTGTGCGGGCTGTCGCTGGCCGTCGGCGCGGCCATCTGGGCCGGGGGGGCGGTCGACGGTCCGCTGCCGGCTCTGCGCCACGGAGCATTCCAGGTCGTCTCGCTGATGACGACCACGGGCTACCACTCCACGGACTTCGGCGGCTGGCTGGAGGCCGTGCCGCTGGCGCCCGTGCTGCTGCTGGCGGCGATGTTCATCGGCGGCAGCTCGGGCTCCACGGCCGGTTCGATGAAGGTCTCGCGGCTGATCGTGCTGGTCAAGCACGGCTGGCGCGAGCTGGCGCTGGCCGGGCACCCGCGGGCGGTGATCCCGGTGCGGGTCGGCGGCCGGGTGGTCCCCGAGCCGATCGTCTCGCTCACCGCCGCGTTCTTCTTCCTCTACGTCGCGCACTTCCTGCTGGGCACGTTGCTGGTGGCGCTCACGGGCGAGGGTCTGATCACCTCGATCTCGGCCAGCGCCGCCACGCTCGGCAACGTCGGTCCCGGCTTCGGCGCGGTGGGGCCGACGGCGAACTTCGCCGCGATGCACCCGTTCGCCCAGTGGGTGCTGACCTACCTGATGCTGGTGGGCCGCCTGGAGCTGATCACGGCGTTGGTGCTGCTGTCACGCACGTTCTGGCGCCGCTGAGGCCGCATCGGGCCGCCGCGCCGGCCCGCGACGGCGGTCCATTCCACTCCGATCGCCTCGCGCTCCTCCCCGCCGAACCAGGTCGTTCCCTCCGACCGGCAGCGCGCGCCGGCCCACCGCCCTACCGTTTCGCCCCTCGGACCGCTACACTCTCGGTGGGTGGCGGGAGCGGGGTCGCCGCCGCGGAGGATGAGATGATCGGATCGCGAGCCTTCGGCCTGCTCGGTCTGCTCGTCGCGGCGACGACGGCGGGCGGGCTCGCTCGGGCCGACGAGCCGCCGGCCGAGCTGGTGGTCGTCGCGCCGTGGGGCGGCGGCGACGGCGAGTTGGGGCGCCGTGGCGGGGACGAATCGAACTTCGAGGGCCCGCTCGGCTTCGCCGTCTCCCCCGGGGGCGAGCTGTACGTGCTCGACCAGGCGAACCGCCGGGTCGCCCGGTGGTCCGCCGCCGGCGCCTGGCTCGGCGTCACGCCGCTCGACTCGTCGACGTACGTCGACCTCGCGCTGGCTCCCTGCGGCGAGCTGGTGTTGCTCGACCGGCTCGTCGCCCGCGTCGTGCGCGTCGTGGCCCTCGACGGCACGCTGCTCGGCGAGGCGCCGGTGGTCGGCGAAGGGATCCCGGAGGGCGGCGGCGTCACCGGCGTGTTCGCGCGCGACGACGGCGTGTGGCTGGAATACGAGCACCGCTGGTCGGTGCGGGTGATGGACGCGCGCTTCGCGCCGGCCTTGGCGATCAATACCTTGGCATGCGCGTCGCGCTCGTCGAG
>CAZMRP010000929.1:0-2180 GCA_964568275.1 uncultured Myxococcales bacterium | reverse complement strand
AGCCGGAGCGGGAGGTCGCAGACGAGGGGCGGGACCCGGAACATCGGTCCGCGGGCGCCGAGCAGCCGGACGATCTCGGCGCACAGCTGTCGGGCGGTGATCGGGTGCGGGTCGGCGAAGGCGTAGCACTTGCCCGTCGTGCCTTCCTTGGCCCACAGCGCCGTGGCGCCCTCGATCAGGTAGTCGATCGGAATCAGGTTGACCTCGGCCGACGACGGTCCGAGGTACGGCAGGGGAATCTGGAGCAGCTTGAGCTTGTCGATCAGGATCATCCCGAAGTACGGCCCGTCGAACTTCTGCGTCGCGCCGGTCTGCGAGTGGCCGACGACGATGCCGGGTCGGATGATGATCGTCGGCACGCGGTCCATCGCCGCCCGCACGAGCTGCTCGGCCTCGTACTTCGTCGACTCGTAGTGGTTCTTGAAGCCCGTCGAGTGCTCGAGCTCGGTTTCGAGCACCGTCCCGGTGCGACGGCCGGCGACGTAGCAGGTGGAGTAGTAGACGTGCGAGACGAGCTTCTTCGCCGCCTTGCAGAACTCGACGACGGCCCGCGTGCCCTCGACGTTGACCTGCCGCGCGAGCGTCTCGGGAACGTGGAGGTCGTAGATCGCGGCGAGGTGGAACACGTCGGTGGTCTCGGCGAGCAGCTTTCCATGGTCCGTCTCGGACAGGCCGAGTCGCGGGCGGGTGATGTCGCCGATCGCCAGCTCGAGCTTCGCGCCCTTGGCGACGGGCCTGGCCTGCAGCGCCTCCAACTCGCGGCGGGCCTGGCCGGCGAACTTGTCCTGGACCAGGAACGTGAAGCCGGTCCCCGGCTTGCGGCGCAGCATCTCCTCGGAGAGCCAGCGGGCGATGAACCCCGGGTAACCGGTCATGAACACCTTGCGAGCGGCCATGGAACTCCTCCTCCTCCCGTCCGAGGGGCGCCTCGGAGCCGTGCATCCGGCGGACGCGCCGATGATGGCAACGGTTTGACGCGCTGTGTCAAGCGGGAAGACGGGCGGGCGCGTCAGGGGGGCGCGTCCAGCAACTGCTCGCAGATCTCGCGGAGCCGCTCGAGCCCCACCATACCGTCGACCTGGCGTCCGTTGACGAACGTGCGGGGGGTGGCGGTGACGCCCGCGGCCCGGCCGTCGGCGAGGTCGCGGTCGACCGCGGCGCCGAAGACGTGGCTGCGCATCGCGGTGTCGAAGCGACCCGGGTCGAGGCCGACCTCGAGCGCGGTCCGGCGGACCCGTTCGACGGTCGGGTCGCCGGCCTCGGGGTCCATCAGCCGATCGTGAAACTCCCAGAACTTCCCCTCGGCGTGCGCCGCCATCGACGCCTCGGCCGCGGGTCGCGCCAGCTCGTGGCCCCGCAGCGGGAAGTGCCGGAAGACGAGCCGCAGGCGGTCGCCGTAGTGTTCGGCGAGCCGGCGCAGATCGACGGCGTGCCGGCGGCAGTACGGGCACTGGAAGTCGGTGAACACCACGACCTGCAGCGGGGCGTCGGCGGGGCCGACGGCCGGGGCGTCGGGACGCGGGGCGACGGTGACGAGCGGCAGGTCGGTCACGGGGTCGAGTGCGGGGCCGGTGCGGGGCTCGGTGGTGCGGCCGGGGTATCCGGGGAGCAGGTCGGCGTCGAATCGTCCGTCGGTGGCCGCGAGGTCGGAGCGGCGGTCGGCGCCGATCGCCGGGTCGTCGGCGGGGTCGGCGGGTCCTGCGGCGGTGCCGCCGCAGGCGGCGGCGAGCAGCAGCGGCAGGACCGGCGCGAAACGTCGGGCGGCGAGGCGTGGGAAGCGGCGTGCGGAGCCTGCGGCGTGCGGACTGCTCATCGGGCTCACCGGCGGGTCGGGGCCGGCGGGCCGGCGTCCGTCTCCGTCGTTCGTGGTCTACGGTCGATGGCCGGGTCGCGTCAACACCCGCGCGGCTCGGCTGCCGCGCGGCACCGCACGGACGGATCCAATTCCCCCGGCGGCCGCGGTGTCCTAGCATCGGTCCGGGAGGAGCCGCGCATGTCCAAGTCGTGCCGTGCTGTCTGGTGTCCGGGTCGGTGGGTCGTGCCGGCCGTGCTGTTGTTGGCGGCGACGTGCCGGCGCGAGGGCCCTGCGCCGACCGGGGCGGAGGCGATTCCGCAGGCGACGGCGGCGGACGCGGTGGTGCCGGGAGCGGGCGCAGTGCCGCCCGAGGCGGCGCCGGGAA
>CAZMRP010000928.1:0-2186 GCA_964568275.1 uncultured Myxococcales bacterium | reverse complement strand
TAGGCCGGCGTCGCGGCCCCGGGCGCCAGCGCCGCGAGCAGCTCGGTGCACGCCTGGCGCATCTCGTCCGCCGTGCGGTAGCGCGCCGCGGGGTCGCGCGCCATCGCCTTGAGCACCAGCGCGTCGACCGGCGGCGGGATCGCCACGTCCTCGACCCGGCGGCTCGGCGCCACCAGCGTGTCCGACAGGTGCTTGGTCAGCACCGCGAACGGCGTCGGCGCCTCGAACGGCGGCAGCCCCGTCAGGCAGCGGTACAGCACGCCGCCGATGGCGTAGATGTCGGTGCGCGCGTCGACCGGCTCCCCGCGGATCTGCTCGGGCGCCATGTAGAACGGCGTGCCGAGCAGCGAGCCGTCGCCGGTGGTGTCGAGGGTCGCCTGACCCTTCTCGTCGCGGACCTTGGCCAGGCCGAAGTCGACGACCTTGACGAAGTCGGGGTGGCCGGCGCGGGGCACGAGCAGGATGTTCTCGGGCTTGAGGTCGCGGTGCACGATGCCCATGGCGTGCGCCTCGGCCAGCGAGTCGCAGACCTGGGAGATGATCGACAGCGCGCGCGGCCAGGGCAGCCGGCCGTCGCTGCGGATCACCGACGCCAGGTCGGCGCCGCGCAGATGCTCCATCACCAGGTAGGTCAGCCCGCGCCAGTGCCCGTAGTCGAACACCTGCACGGTGTGGATGTGCATCAGCTTCGACGCCGACTCGGCCTCGCGCCGGAAACGCTGGAGCACCTCCTTGCGCTGCCCGAGCGTGCCGTGGAGGATCTTGACCGCCAGCGGCTTGCCCAGCGCCACGTGCTCGGCGCGGTACACCGCCCCCATCCCGCCGCGGCCGATCAACCCGGTCAGCCGGTAGCGGTCCGAGACCACCTGCCCGATCAGCGGGTCCGGGAACGACTCGATGGTGTCGGTGGTCGGCGGGATCTCCGCGCCGCACAGGCCGCAGAACTTCACCGTCTGGTGGTAGATCGCGTAGCAGCGGGGACAGGTCAGCGGCATCGTCGTCGGCCTACCGCGGCACCACGAGCGCCGCGCGCACCACGGGCAGCTCGGGGAACCGCTCGGAAGAGGTCTTCTCGCGCCCCTGGATCTCGCCCAACACCCGCACCTGGTCCCGCTCGGACAGCGTCTGCGCCGTCGGCACGTGCACCAGCACCGCGCAGACCTCGGCCGCCGGACAGCCGGACTCGGTGTCGACGTACAGCACGAACGAGGATACCCCCTCGCGGGTGGCGGGCACGGAGTTGATGCGGCCCAGGAGGTCGACCTTGCGGCCGAGGAAGCTGTCGGCCGCCGCGGCGAAGTCGCCGAACCCGAGCCGCTCGGTCAGCGCCGCCGCCCACTCGTCCGCCGCCCGCGTCAGCTCCGCCGCCGTCGTGCGCCGCACGGCGACCGTCGCCACGCGCGCCACCGCGCCGGCCCGGCTCGCCCGCAGCTCGAGCGTCCGCTCCGCCCCTTCGGCGAGCGGGACCTCCACGGCGAACGCGCCGTTGTCCGCCACCGTCACCGCGGCGCCGTCGAGCGCCAGGGACGTGCCGGGCGTGGTCTCGCCGCGGACCCAAACCGACTCGTCGGTGGTCTGGCCGCCGTCCGCCGGGAAGTCGACCCGCAACGGCACGATCGGCACGCTCGTCGTCGCCGTCCCCTCGGCCACCACCCCGGTCCCGTCGCGCACGGCGAACGGCAGCGTCAGGTCGACGCGCGTCGCCTTCTCGCCGAAGACCCCTTCCTTGCCGCGCAGCGCCTCGACCGTGCTGTTCCAGGTCGCCGTGCCGTCGGCGGCCACCGCCACCTCGGCGCCCGCCACTTGCAACGTGCGTCCCTCGGGGCTCGCCAGCCGGAACGCCAGCACCACCGTCGGCTCCGCCGCCGCGGCGTCCACCGTGGCGCGGAAGGTGTACGGCACGACCAACGTGTTCTCGATCCGCTGGGTGGTGCCGTCGCCGAAGGTGACGTCGAGCGGGATCTTCACCGGGCCGGGGGCCGGCTCGTCGCCGGCGAGGAAGTCGGTGAGCGGCACCTTGGTGCCGGGCTTGATCACCGCGTCCGGCGTGCCGGCCTTCGGCCCCGCCGCCAGCCGGATCTCGTTCACCGGACGCTGGGAAGAGATCCGGCCGAACTCCAGCTCGACCGTCGCCCCGTCGCCCGACCAGGCGAGCTGGACGGCGATCTGCGGCGGCGGCGCGGGCG
>CAZMRP010000927.1:0-2190 GCA_964568275.1 uncultured Myxococcales bacterium | reverse complement strand
CGTTTCATCGTCCGATACTACGGCGCGGCGGCGTCGCCGGCGACCCCGGCGTCGTCGCGGGGGAGGTTGCCGGGCGGTCCCGATTTGCTCGGCTCCTCGGGACCGCGGTAGACGAAGGCGAACAGCAGGCCGAGGATCACGAGGAACACCAGCACGGCGAGCACCAGGCCGGCGCGCCGTCGGCGCTGGATCAGGAACAGGCCGGGCCAGCGCGAGGTCTTCTGCGGCTCGGCCGGGCCGCGCAGGTCGTCGTACACCGCCAGCACGCGCAACGGGTCCGCGCCGACGGCGCGGGCGTAGGCCCGGAGGAACCCGCGCACGAAGACCTCCCCCGGCAGCTCGGCGAAGCGGTTGTCCTCGATCTTGCGGATCGATCCCACGGGGATGCGCGTCTCGAGCGACACCGCCTCCTGGGTCAGGCCGCGCGCCTCGCGCAGCTGGCGCAGCAGCGAGCCCACCGTCGCCGCCTCGCCCGGGGCGGGCGACTCGTCGGGGCGGGTGTCGGGAGCGACCATCCGGGAAACCTCCACCACGGGGCGGCCGTGCCGGGGCCGCTCAGGGTGCGGGCGGGGCCGTCGGCGGCTCGGGGACGGGCGGCTGCGGGAGACCGCTCAGGGCAGCGGTGCAGGCCGAGCCGTCGGTGCTCCGGCCGTCGAGTGCGGCGCAGCGGGCGAAGGCCGCGGCCGCCTCGTCGGGGCGGGCGAGACGCAAGCGCACCTCACCCAGCAGGCGCCAGGCGGGTTGCAGGGCCTGGCAGCCCGGGTCGTCCACCGCCAGCGCCGCCGTCAGCGCCTCCTCGGCCCGGGTGTCCTCCCCCTGCCGCGTGAAGGCGTCGCCCAGGCGGAGGAAGCCGACGCAGAAGCGAGGCTCCTCGCGGACCGCGCGCAGCAGCCAGTCGACCGCCTCGTCGTTCCGGCCGGCGCCGAGGTAGGCCTGGCCGAGGTTGCCGAACAGCAGGTGGGGCGTCGGGTACAGCACGTCCTCGGCCGCCCGCTCGAGGATCGCGATCGCGTCGGCCCAGCGGCTCTGGTTGTTGTAGATCTGCCCCAGGGCGTTGCGGGCGTCGGTGTAGGTGTCGTCGAGCTCGAGCGTCTTGAGGAAGTAGCGCTCGGCGTCGACGTACTCGCTGCGCGCGGCGTAGATGAAGGCGACGACGTAGGTGGCGTCGGGGTTGGAGGGGTCGGTTTCGATGGCCTGGAGGCCCTTGCGGAGCGCGTCGCCCAGGTCGCCGTTGCCGTAGGATTCGTGCGCCAGGGCCACCAGGTTCTGCGACAGGCGTTGGGCCTGTTCGCTGATCTGCGGCCCGCACGCGCCGCCCAGGAGGCCCCACATCGCCAGACCGATCGCCGCCCGCTTCATGATCAGCGGTATATCCGGGGCGGTCGGGGCGGTCAACAAAAGCGGTCCGGTCTCTTGTCTCGGGACGGCCCTCGGCACTACAAAGGAGCCCATGCGACGCGTCAAGATCGCCCCTTCGGTCCTGTCCGCCGATTTCGGTCGTCTGGCGGAGGAGGTGCGCGCGGTGTGCGCGGCCGGCGCCGACGAGATCCACGTGGACGTGATGGACGGCCGGTTCGTGCCGAACATCACGCTCGGGCCGCCGGTGGTCCGGGCGCTGCGGGCGGCGGCGGGCGACGTGCCGCTGGACGTGCACCTGATGATCGTCGAGCCGGAACGCTTCCTCGAGGCGTTCGTGGAGGCCGGCGCGGCGGTGCTGACGGTGCACGCCGAGGCCTCGGTGCACCTGCACCGGACGGTGACGCGGATCCGCGAGCTCGGGGCGCGCGCCGGCGTGTCGCTCAACCCGTCGACCCCGGTGCTGATGCTGGAGCCGGTGGTCGCGGAGCTGGACCGCGTGTTGATCATGACGGTCAACCCCGGCTTCGGCGGGCAGCAGTTCATCGACGGCTGCCTGCGCAAGCTGGAGCAGGCGCGCGGGCTGCTGGAGAGCCGCGGTCGTCCCGGGTGGGACCTGGAGGTCGACGGCGGCGTCGGACCGGACAACGCGCGGCGGATCGTCGAGGCGGGGGCGAACGTGCTGGTGGCCGGGGCGGCGGTGTTCGGCCGCGGCCCGGAGGACCGCGGTCGTCACGCCGAGCGGATCGCCGCCATCCGCGCGGCCGCGGAAGGCCGCTAGCGCAGGCGCGCCGCCCCCGGCGGGGGGCGCGCGGGGAGCAGGTCGGGCCGGAT
>CAZMRP010000926.1:0-2196 GCA_964568275.1 uncultured Myxococcales bacterium | reverse complement strand
GTCGTCCGCCGCGCGTCGGAGGGCCGCGCGAAGCCGCTCGGCGTGGGCCGGCGGATCGTGGAGCCGGATGCCGCCCTCGAACGGGCGGTCGAAGTCGGCGGTGGCGACGTGGAACTCGCCGAGCAGCCGGGCCGCGCGGCACGCCTCGTCGGGCGGAGCGAGCCGGGAGCCGGGGCGGCCGTCGAGCCAGGTCGTGCAGCGCCAGACCGTTCCGTCGCCTCGCAGCACCGGGCGACCGTCTTCGGTCGGCTGAAGCCGTGGTGCGGGGAAGCCGACGGCGGCGAGGTGCGCGGAGACCGCGGCGTGGTCCGCCACCGCCGCCGCACCCGCCATGCTCGGGTGGAGCGCCTGGAGCGCGAACGCGCCCTCGGCGCTTCGCACGCGCCAGGTGACGTGCATCAGCCCCTGGGGCACGCGTTTCAGCTCGACCGGCTCGCCGATGGGAAACGCGCGCGCGGCGCGGGTGGAGACCTCACGCAGGCCGGTCTCGGGAACGGACGAGGCCGCCGAGCCGTCGGCGCCTCCGTTCCCCCCCGGTTTCCCCGCGACCGGGCCCATCGCCGGGAATCCTGGCACGCGCGGGACCGGTAATCCAGCGGTCCCTCCGACGGTCCGGCGCACCCCGCCCCGAACCGCTCCGGACCGGCCGCCCTTGACTCCAACGCTCGCCGCGGCTCTGCTTCTCGGGACGGCTCGAGGCGGGCCGCCGAGGGAGGGAGAGGAAATGCGATCCACGCTTGTCGGAATGGCTCCAATGGCACTCGCGCTCGCCTGCGCGATGGTGTCGTGCAAGAAGAAGTCGCAGGAGGGTCCGGCGGAGCCTCCGGCGACGGCGGATGTCGCCTCGGCTCCGGGCACGGCCACGACCGAGCCGGCGGCGGCGGATGCGGCAACCGGAACGTCGCCGGTCGAGCCCGCCGATGACACCACCGCACGACCCGGCCCGGCGGCCGCGGACGGCGGCGCGGGCGGCAACTCCACCATCACCATCGGCGGTCCGGCGGGCGACGACGAGTCGCGCCAGGCCCGCGCGTGGCTCGACGCCGGCATCGCCCTGGCCAAGCAGCACAAGTGCGAGCAGGCGCTCGCCGAGGGCTTCGAGAAGGTCCTGGCATTCTACGAGGGACGCCACGACCCGACGAAGACCAAGATCCGCTGCGGACGCACCTCCGTCGCCGGCCTCGGCGCCGGCCTCGAGGCGGCACTCTCCGGCGGCGACGTCACGGTGGTCGGCGCCGAGTGGTGCGACGCGCTGTTCTACAAGGCGTACTGCCTGGTGGAGCTGCAGCGGGTTCCGGAGGCCGAGGAGGTGCTGGTCCGCGCCTGCGAGATGATGCCCGACGACCCGATGTACCTGGCCGAGCTGGGCGACGCGCAGCAGCGGCAGGGGAAGTCCGAGGCGGCGCTGGCGACCTTCGAGCGGGCGCTGGCGGCGGCGAACAAGCTGGCCGAGGAGCCCGACGGGGCCGCGCGCAGCCCGGGCGGGCGGCCGCCGGTGCAGTGGCAGACGCGGGCGCTGCGCGGCCTCGGCTACGCGCTGATCGAGCTCGGTCGAGTGGAGGACGCCCGCGCGACCTACCACCGCGCCCTGGAACTCGACCCGAACGACGAGGCGTCGCAGAAGGAGTTGGCGTTCATCGCCGAGAAGCTCGGCGGCGCCGCCCCGTAGCTCGTCGAACCGACCGCGTTCCGCGGCGCGCGCCGCGCCGCCCCACCCTCCGCCGATCGTCCCTCGTCGCCGTCGGCATTGCCGTGCGGCGGCGCCGCGTGGTACTTCCCGCCTCCGGTGCGGGGCCGCGGGGAGCGGCGGGAGGCGTGCTCGACGATGGACGGGGCGGCGGCGACGGCGGAACGGCTCCGCACCTGGCAGCTTCGCATCTTCGGCCTCCTGTGGACCGGTTACGCCTCGTACTACCTCGCACGACTCAACTTCGCCGTGGCCCAGCCGCTGATCCAGGCGGAAATGGGCTGGACCGCCACGCAGATCGGCTGGATCCCGTCGATCTACGCCGCCTGCTACGCGGCCGGGCAGTTCATCAACGGGCAGCTCGGCGAGCGCTTCGGGGCGCGGCGGATGATGACCACCGCGCTGGTCGTCGCCGCGATCACCAACGCGCTGTTCTCGGTGGTCGCTTCGTACCCCGCGATGCTCGCCCTGTGGGCCGTCAACGGCTACGCCCAGTCCGCCGGCTGGTC
>CAZMRP010000925.1:0-2200 GCA_964568275.1 uncultured Myxococcales bacterium | reverse complement strand
CACCGCGGAACGGCTCGTCCGCCGCACGCCCCGCCTCCACCGCGAGGTCCGGGCCCGACGGCCCGTCGGACGCGGCATCGGCCGGCTCGGGCGTCCGCACCGCCTGCGGCGGTCCGCAGGCGAGCAGGGCGGCGGCGGCGACCACGAACCCCCACCTCCGGCCCCATCCCGTCACTCGACACCTCCCCGGCCGCGGCCACGCCCTCCGCCGCGACCGCCGCCACCCGGGACCGTACTGTGCCCGGACGGCTGCGGATGTTCCACTTGACACGCGATCCCGGATCCCTAATATTCCGACCCCTGGCCGGGGCTGCCCCGGGACGACCGGAAAACGCGTCAGCCCCCGCGGAGAAGACAGAATGGTATCGCCGACCGCCCAGACCTGCTCGATTCGCCGACGCAAGAAGACCAACCAGGGCAAGCGTCGCAAGCGCGTGCTGCGCGCCCGCGGGTCGACGCCGAAGTTCCCGCTCCATCCCGAAGGCAAGCCGGCCGCCAAGGCGGGCAAGTAGTCCCGCGGCCGTTCGCCGAGGAGCATCGGAATCATGCTGCTGCCCATCAATCCCGCGCATCCCGAACCGCGCAAGGTCGCCCGGGCCGTCGAAGTGCTGCGAGGCGGCGGAGTCATCGCCTACCCCACCGGCACGGTGTACGGCATCGGCTGCAACCTGCTGGACCGCAAGGCGATCGAGCGCGTCTACGCGATCAAGGGCGCCACGCAGAAGAAGCCGTTCTCGTTCCTGTGCTACGACCTGTCCGACATCGCGCGCTACGCCCGCGTGGACGACGCCGCCTACCGCATCATGCGGCGCCTCGTCCCCGGCCCCTACACCTTCGTGCTCGAGGCGACCAAGGAGGTCCCCAAGCTGGTGCTGACCAAGCGCAACACGGTCGGCATCCGCGTCCCCGACCATCCTGCCTCGCGCATGCTGCTCCAGCAGCTCGGCCAACCGATCATCTCGACCTCGGCCTCCAAGGACGGCCGCATCGAGACCGACCCGTCCGAGATCGATCGCATCTTCCCCGGGCTCGATCTCGTCCTCGACGCCGGCCCCGGCGGGCACGTCCCGTCCACCGTCCTGGCGATCCTCGAGAACGGACAGATCGAGGTGCTCCGCGAGGGCTCCGGCCCGATCGATGCGGTCTTCTCCCCCCAGGGCAGCCGGCCGCCGATGCCGCCCGCGGAACCCTAGCCCGACCCCCGCCCGCCGTCGTCCCCCGCCCGCGACCCCCGCCCCGGGCCCGTGCCGCACCGCGTCACGAACCCGACCGCCCACGGACCGGAACGAGTCGACGAGGTCTCGACACGTCCACCCGACGAGCCGACGAATACCTTGACGGCCTCACGGTCTGGCGTATACTCCACACAAGATCAGGAGGGACGCAGCGATGAAGATGTCGTCGGTTGTCCTCTGGGGAGTGGTGGGAGTACTCGTGGCGCTGTCGCTTGCCGTGTCCTGTGCCGACAGCACGACGCCGACCTGCGACCTGGCGGACTGCCAGGGCCAGTGCATCGCGGCGGGCCACGCGGGCGGCGAGTGCCGCGACAACGCCTGCTTCTGCAACGACAACCCGCCGGCCGATGCCGACGCGGACATCCCGGACGTCATCGACATCCCGCCGGAGTCGCCGCCGGACATCGTCGAGGTGGCCGACGAGGCGACGACGCCCGACGAGGCGGTGATCCGCGAGGATGCGGTCCGCGAGGACTACGTCCCGCGCGAGGACTACAGCACGACCGAGGGCGGCGAGGGCGGCGGCAGCGACACCGGCGGCGAGGCCAAGTCCGGCTGCGACCCGCTGCTGTGCTTCATGAGCTGCGGCGGCACCTGCTCCGTCGGCGGCGAGTGCGTCTGCGACGCACCGTAGCGCGGCCCCGTCCGGTTCTCCCCGCTCCCCTTCCTGCTATCGCACCGGAACGTCCAGCGTCAGGTCGTCGCTGCCGAGGTAGTACTCGAGCCGGTCGCCCGCGGCGAGCTCACCCGTGTCGAGCCACGCGGCGGCGGCGCCTTCCCGCGTGCGCAACCGGTCGCGACGGCCGGCCACGAGCTGCCACGGGCCGGGCGCGAGCTCCAGCACGCCGTCGGGAGCGCAGGCGACGGCGGCGTACGGCTCGAGCCGCTCGCGCTGCGGCACGTGCGTGGTCGTCTCGGGGTCGGCGCCGAGCACCACGACCGAGCGCACGAGGTCGACGTCGGCG
>CAZMRP010000924.1:0-2200 GCA_964568275.1 uncultured Myxococcales bacterium | reverse complement strand
GGTCCGACGACGGCGGCCGAACCGCCGGCCGAAGGGCTGGAGGCGCTGGCGCGACGCGGGCGCGAAGAGCGCGCGCGCGTCGAGGCCGCGGAGCGGACGAGGGCGGAGCGGGCGGCCGCTGCCCGGACGCGCGTGTCCCGGACGGCCCGCCTGGCGACGACATCGATCGGATTCATCGGCTCGACCTCGACGCTGCTCACCATCGGCATGCTGGGCATGATCGGCGGGCTGCTGCTCGGGCTGGCGGTGTTCGACCCGCCCTCCGTCGGGCTCGCCTTCGGTCTCGGCTTCGGACTGCCCCTGGTGCTCGGCGGCGGGGCGCTGCTGGTCACGACCGTCGTCGGCCGGCGCAGCTGGAAGCAGGAGGAGGCCTGGCTGGCGTCGCGGCCGTTCCAGGTCCAGCACTACGCCGCCGCGCTCGACCAGCGGTCGATCGCAGCCGTCACGGCGACGATCGGCTTCGCGGATCGCCTGCCCGACCTCGAACGGCTGGCCGATGCGGTCCGGGGACTCGGACCGGCCCACGCCGAGGTCGAGGTGCTCGAGTACCAGCCGCGGGAGGTGATGCTGTTGTCTTCCGGCCTGGGCTTCTCCGGGGAGTGGCCGCGGGGCGCACGGCGGTGGCTCCACCGGCTGCTCGACGAGGTGCTGGTGCCGCAGCACGCCACGCATCCGATCCGCTTCGTCCGCTTCGACGGGTGAGCGACACGGCGCGGCGGGCGCGGCGTGGACCGGCGGCATCGTCCGACCGCGGCGCTTGCCCGCCCCCGGGACCGATGCTATGGCCCCGGTTGGAGGTACGTGCGATGGACCTCGCCCCGTCGCTGCTGATCAGCGTGCCGCAGATGCGGGACCCCAACTTCGACCACTCCGTGGTGCTGGTGCTCGAGCACGACGAGAACGGGTCCTTCGGACTCGTGGTCAACCGCGAGACCGACTACACGCTGCGGGAGTTCTGCCGCTCGCAGCAGTTCACGTTCCACGGCCCCGCGGACGCCAAGGTGCTCCACGGCGGGCCGGTCGGGACGACGCAGGGGTTCGTGCTGTACGGCATGCCGCACCAGGTGACGGGAGAGACGGCCGGACGCGAGGTGCTCGAGCGGGGCTTGTGGTTCGGGGCGGACCTCGCGCTGCTCGAACAGCTCGCCGGGCAGACCGACACGCCGTACCGGCTGCTGGTGGGCTACGCCGGCTGGGCCCCGGGGCAGCTCGACGCGGAGCTGGCGGCGGGGGCGTGGCTGGCGCGGCCGGTGGACCCGGCGCTGCTGTTCCACACGCCGCCGGAGCAGATCTGGCCGCGCGCCCTGGCCGACCTGGGGATCGACCCCGGGGCGATCGTCGCCGGCACGGCCACCGGCAATGCCACGCTGAATTAGCCCTTCGACGCGCTTGACAACCCGGGCCTGCCGGTCCATAAGGCGGCTTCCCGTCGCGTCGGGACGCCCGCGGTGGTTCGCGGGAAGGTCGAGGACGCGACCGCTCGCTCCGCCCCAAGTGGCGGGGCTATCCCGCCGAATCGCTCCGCGGTTCGACGGGGAGAATCCACGAGGAGGTCCGGGACGGGTATGCTCACCGAGATCCAGAAGAAACACCAACGCGAGTACGAGACGATCTTCATCCTCGACCCGCGCGTGCCGCACGAGATGGCGGAACGCGTGGTGCAGCGGATCCAGGACGTGCTGGGCCGCCACGACGGCCAGCTGGTGCGCGTGGAGTACTGGGGCAAGCGCAAGCTGTCCTACCGCATCAAGCGCACCGACTGGGGCTTCTACTACCTGGTGCGGTTCCTCGGCGCCGGCGGGCTGGTGGCCGAGTTGGAACGCAACTTCCGCATGCTCGACCCGGTCGTGCGCTTCCAGACGATCCTCGTCAAGGAGGACATCGACCCGTCGACCTACCAGATCCAGGCGGCGGACCTCGAGTTCCGGCTCGACCTCCTCGCCCAGGAGGCCGCCGAGCCGATCGTCGAGCCGCAGGCCGACGCGAGCCTGACCACGGCGCCCGACGCACCGACGGAAGCGCCGCGCGTCGAGGCCGTGAAGCCGGAGGAGCCCAAGGCGGCGGCGGAGCCCGAGGCCGAGGCGAAGCCCGAGGCCGAGGCGAAGCCCAAGGCCGAGGCGAAGCCCGAGGCCGAGGCGAAGCCCAAGGCCGAGGCGAAGCCCAAGGCCGAGGCGAAGCCCAAGGCCGAGGCGAAGCCCAA
>CAZMRP010000923.1:0-2201 GCA_964568275.1 uncultured Myxococcales bacterium | reverse complement strand
CGCCCGTCCGCGCTCGCATCGGCCTCGGAGCGCGTCCGGATCAGCACCAGGTAGCCCGCCAGCCGGTCGCCGGGCTCGGCCAGCAGCACCGCCTCCACGCGGGCCGGAACGACCACGCCGTTGCGCCGCCGCACCGCGGCCATCTCCTCGCCGTAGCCGTTGGTCATGCGCAGCACGCGGTGGTCGAGCAGTCGCAGCATGTCCTGCGAGCCGTGGAACAGCGTGCGGACCGCGGTGCCCCGCAGCTCCTGCGCCGTCCGCCCGAACAGCGCCTCCGCGGCCCGGTTGCAGGAGGTGACGCGGAACGCCCGGTCGAGGAACAGCGACGGCGCCGGCTCGCCCACCGCGAACTGCAGCAGCACGTTCTCTAGCGACGACTCCGCCGTCCGCCGCGGCTGCCACACCCGCCCCAGCACCCGCTCGCGACCGTCGATCGTCAGCCGCGCCAGCTCGGCCCACAGCCGCCGGTGTCCCAGCCCGCCGACCCCCGGCAGGCTGAGCTCGATCGGCACCCCCGACCGCGCGGCGCCGTCGCCCTGCAGCAGCGCCGTCGCTCGACCCCGCAGCTCCTCCAGCACCTCCGCCGGGAGCAGCCCGTCACCCTCCGTCCCCCGCGGTCGTGCGGCGCTTCCCGACCCGCTGCGCGAGAGCAGCACGCCCGTCTCGTCCCACAACAGGAACAACGACTCCTCGGGCCGCGGACCCTCGTCGCCCCCCGACAGCAGCTCCTCCCCCTCGGCCCACAGGTCGTTCTCCACGATCTCGCCGATCCGGCTCGCGTACCGCACGCCCAGATCGCGCTGCTGCCGGCTGAACGGCTGGTCCCCGTCCCGCTCGAAGATGATCGCCCCGAACTTCCGCGACCGGCTGACCACCGGCACGCACAGGAACCGGTGCGCCCCGATCAACTCCGCCAGCTGCTGCAGCATGTCCGACGGCAGCGCATTGCCCGCCAACTCCGACAGCGACGACGTCTCCATCACCGCGCCCTGGCGCCAGACCGCGAACACCAGGCTGTCCTCCGCCGTCTCGAACGCCACCGACAGGCCGCTCACCTGCGACCCGAAGATCGTCTCGACCTCCCGCATCGGCGTCCCCTCGCCCTGGACTCCGATCCGAAGGCTCGCCGTGCGCGTCCGCTCGTTGATCAGGATCAACGTGGCCGTCGAACAACCGATGATCTTCGCCGCACCACGCAGGATCGGCTCGATGAGATCACCGATCTTACTGTACTTTATTGAGCTGGCGGCGATGTTCTCCATGTCGGGCTCCGAAGTATACACCGGAACGTCCCGTTGGCCACCCTGTGCGATTTCGCACATCCTCGTCCCCCTGATCGGTGTCGTTGCTCTCATGCCGCAGACCTAGCTCGCGGTGTGCCCAGCGCCGCCCAGGCGGCCGCCTCACCGCTCCGGACCGCCCCCTCGAGGGTCGCGGGCAGACCCGTGGCGGTCCAGTCGCCGGCCAGGAACAGGTTGGGAATCGGAGACGCGGGTCCCGGTCGCCGAGCGGCCTGGCCGGGTCGTCCGAGGAACGTGGCGCGGGGTTCCTTGACCACCGCCTGCTCGACGAGCCGGGCGGTTCGCGCTTCCGGGAAGAACCGGCCCAGCTCCTCCACGGTCCGCCGCACCAGCATCGTGCGATCCTCCGCCAGGACGTCGCCGGCCCTGCTGAGCACGACCGAGATGCGCTGTCCGGCCCCGGGCACCGGGCCCGGTTCATGGGCGAAGATCCAGGATCCGGCGCCGCCGGTCAGGCCGGCGAACGGGGCGGCGAGCCAGGCCCGGTCGAACCACAGCTCGAGACAGACGATCGGCGATTCGCCGAGCCACGCCGCGTCGTCGGCCAGGCGCCGCAGGGCGGCGTGGGGCGCGGCCAGTTCGCCGAGCGACCACGGCGGGACGGCGAGCACCACCGCGTCGACCGCGAGGCGCGCCCCGCCTCCGGTGACGACGGCCGAGACGGCGTTCGAGGACGGTGTCCGCACCAACTCGGCGGCCGGCTCGCGCAGCCGGAGGTCGACGCCCAGCCGCCGCAGCTCTGCCACGGCGGGGGCGACCAGCACCTGGTCGAGCGTTCCTTCCGGCAACAGCGGTCGGGCGTCGTCCCGCGCGGCGAAGAAGCCCTGGTCGAGCACGGCGACGAGCAGCGCCGCGGAGACCTCGGCGGGCGCGGCGTTGCAGGTGGCGAGGACCAGCGGG
>CAZMRP010000922.1:0-2205 GCA_964568275.1 uncultured Myxococcales bacterium | reverse complement strand
GTCGGCGGGCGTGGGCCAGCGCCGCATCGTACTGAGCGGCCGGAGACAGCGCGCCGGTCTGCTTCGCACCCGCCTCGAGCACTCCGTCGGGGGTCGGCGGCGGTGCGAACGGGGTGTCGGTCGATTCCGGCCCGCGCGGGGGCGGCGGGGCGGCCGGCAGGCGGTGGCAGATGCAGCTCGCCTCGCTCGGTCGCGCGAACTCCAGCCACGGCGTCGGGTTCCCGTCGGTCTCCGGCGCGACGCGCCGATGGCAGAAGGCGCAGTCGGGAAGCCAGCGGTCGTGGCGCTGGTGGCTGAAGCGGACGCGTCCGCTCCGGTCGGCGGAAACGTCGTCGCGGTGCGCGGGGGCGAGGCTCGCGACGAGCGCGACGGCTGGAACGAGGAGGAACGCCAGGCGGTTCACAGCGTGCCTCCCAGGTCGAGCCAGACGAAGCCGGCGAAGGTGGTGCCCTCGCGCGGGTCGTGGGCCACCTGCAGCTCGCCGTCGAGCGCCAGGAGGTCGCGGACGACGACGAAGGCGGCGCCGAGGCGGCCGGCGCCGCCGAGCCCGTGGTAGCGGTCGCGCGCGCGGTCCTCGTACTGCCACAGCGAGGCGACGCCGTAGAGACTCCACCAGGCGAACAGCGCGACGCGCCCGCTGAGGTCGAAGGCGGCGAGATTGGTGCCGGTGCCGCGCATCAGCTTCCAGCGCGCGGCGACGTCCCAGGAGGGGCGGCGCAGCGTCAGGCCGATCCCGCCGCCGAGGTCGGAGAACGGGCCGACCAGCGCGGCGCCGTCGTCGTCGTCCGACTCGTCGGGTTGCAGGGCGCGCAGCGTGGCCCAGGCCTGGCCGGAGAGCGGCCCGAGCAGCGGAAACCGGTAGCGTGCGGTGACCTCGTGGAACGAGTCGCTGGCGAAGACCCAGAACAGCGAATCGAGGTCGAAGGTCGGCCGAAAGTAGTCGTACTGCAGGCCGACGCGGTGGCGACCGCCGTCGAGCCGCAGCACGGCGGACAGGTCGGCGTCGGCCACGGCGCCGGCGCCGAGGTCGAACCGCGCGTCGCCGTGCAGGAACACCGGGGCGACGTCGCCGTTCACCCGCAGCCCCGCCAGCCGCTCGGCGACGTCGTGCGACGGGAGCCAGGTCTGGCGGAAGCCGGCCTCGTAGCCCACGGGTCCCGCGCGGCCGTCCACGGAGGCCTGGACGGTGGGTCGGCAGCAGGTCTCGTCGGGGCCGAGCGGTTCGCCGTCGATGCCGACGTGCCGGTAGCGGTCGGCCCCCGCGCCCGTCTCGGTCCAGCGCTCGACGCCTTCCGGCGCGAAGGGCGAGGCGGACAGCGAGGCGAAGCCGGGGACGTGCTCGAGGCCGCCCACGAGCTGCAGGTGCAGGTAGTCCTCCCAGGCGGCGCGGAGCAGGGCGCCGTCGTCGCTGCGCCAGCCCAGCACGCCCGTGTGGATCATCCGCCCGGCGCGCACCGTCTCGAGCCAGCCGTCGAGCAGGTTGGTCGCTTCGACGAAGGCGAACAGGATGTCGGGCTCGATCGGTTCGAGGCCGGGGATGAAGCCGGGGTCGGCGGGGTCGGTGACGCGCATCCCGAGCGCCGGGTTGCCGAGGACCCGCAGGGCGAGGTCGGCGGCGACATCGGGCGCCTCGAGCAGGTCGTCGTCGGGGTTCTCCGGGACGAGCAGGTCATCGATCCGCAGGCGCAGGCGGGTCTGGACGACGGCCTGGTCGGCGACGACGACGCCGTCGCGGCCGACGATCGGGTACAGCAGGGTGGAGCTCCGAGTGTCGATCCGGACGCGCGTCGCCGAGGCGGCAGCGGGGAGCATCAGCGAAGCGGCGACGAGCAGCGGCGCGAGGCGCCGCGGTCGGCGGAGCATGGGCGGCATCGTATCGGCGCGCACCAAGGGGGTCAAACCGGTGGGAAGCTCGCGCCAGGCCGCCAAGCCGCAGCCGGTCGGGCAGGGGGTCGCGCGAAGACGCCGGGCCGCAAGCGCTCGGGCGAGTCGTCTTGGCGCGAGATCCGTGCTTGCCTTCCCGTCGGGATTCTCGTGGCGTCTTTGAGTCTTGGCGCCGGGCCCATGGATGGCGGATAGTGCGCGGTCGTGGAGACGCTCGGCACCGCGCTGGTCGCCTTCGCCGCCCTGTTCGCCGGGCTGGCGGCCGGGTCCGGGTTGCTCGCGGCCGGCCGGCCGTGGCTGGCGGCGCCGGCGCGGCACGCG
>CAZMRP010000921.1:0-2210 GCA_964568275.1 uncultured Myxococcales bacterium | reverse complement strand
CGTTGTACTCGAGCACGAACGGCTCGCCGTCCACGATCATCAGGCCCACGTACAGGCAGCCCGCGAAGGGCGCGCCTTCCGCCCGCATCCCGGCCACCGTCGGCTCCACGATGCGGTCGAACACCCGGCCGAGCAGCCGCTCGTCGAGCACCGGGGCGGGGACGTAGGCACCCATCCCGCCGGTGTTCGGTCCGCGGTCGCCGTCGCCGACGCGCTTGTGGTCCTGGGCGGCCCTGAGCGGCACGCAGCGCGTGCCGTCGGTCAGCACCAGCAGCGAGGCCTCCTCGCCCACCAGGCAGTCCTCGAGCACCACCCGCGCCCCCGCCGCCCCGAACCGCCGCTCGACCAGCATCTCCCGCACGGCGACCTCCGCCGCCGACCGCTCCGTGCACACCACCACGCCCTTGCCCGCCGCCAGACCGTCGGCCTTGACCACCACCGGCAGCGGGCGCCGGCCGAGATGCTCGAGCGCCGCGGCGGGGTCGTCGAACACGCGGAAGGCCGCGGTGGGGATGCCGTGGCGCGCCAGGAACTCCTTGCAGAAGGCCTTGCTGCCCTCGAGCCGCGCGGCGGCGGCCGACGGACCGAAGGTCGGCAGACCCTCGGCCCGCAGTCGGTCGGCCAGGCCGGCCGCCAGCGGCGCCTCGGGTCCGATCACGACCAGACCCACGTCCCGCTCGCGCGCCGCGCGCACGACCGCATCGATGTCCTCCGGCGACCCCGGCAGGTTGGCGCCCAGCGCGGCGGTCCCGCCGTTGCCGGGCAGACAGCAGAGTCCGCTCAGCGCCGGGCTCTGCGCGAGCTTCCAGGCGAGCGCGTGTTCGCGACCTCCCGAACCGACGACCAGGATCCGCAAGGCTGCTCCTCCCGCGACGACCGCACGGGGACCAACCCTAGCGGGCGGACCGGGGGGTCGGCAAGGGCCGAGTGCGCGGACGAGGCCCGCGGGGCGCCGCGCGAGCGCCCCCCGTGGTCGGCACGCATGGCGTCAGTCGTCCTCGTCCCCGGACGCCCGGGCCCAGCCCTCGTCGACCTCGGCCGCCGCCCGCCGCCGGCGCCGGCCGGGCGCCGCGGCGGCGACCAGCCGCCCGCCGTCGATCAGCTCGAGCAGGCCGGCCTCCTGCAACCGCTGCAGGCCGATCGCCTCGAGCTGCCGGATGCGCTCGCGGGTCAGGTTCATGATCGCCCCGACCTCCTCGAGCGTCACGCCGCCGGGCCGCTCGGCCACGTCGAGCGCGCAGGTCTCCTGCAGCTCCCACACCTCGAGGTCCGGGAAGTTGAACTTGATGCCGCCGCGGGGCGAGACATCGAGGTACAGGTGGTGCTTGCAGCCGACGAACGGACACGGCCGCTCCATGCACCGACACTCGGCCCGCGTCCGCGGCCGCGGGAAGTCCCGCTGCGGATAGAGCACGGTGCCCAGCCGCAGCTCGTCCTTGCGCATCTGCTTGATCGCCACGGTGCGTGCCCGCACCTGGCGCTTGCGCCGGCTCTTGCGGCCGCCCGCCGCCTCGCCGCAGCCGTCGCAACAATCCCGCTCCTCGTCCCGCTCGATCTTCCGTGCCCCGCTGCTGCTCCCGCTCATCGGTCCCTCCTCCTCCTTCCAACCCGCCTTCCCGGTCCCGCGCGGTGCCTCGCGCGTGCTCCCGACCGGGCCCAGCCGATGATCCGCGCGCCCGAGGCGCGCCGTCCCCCTCCGTCCCCTACACCGCACGCCGCGCGAGCATCCGCCCGCGCGCCACGTCCGCCGCGACCCGCCCCAGCCCGGCCTCGAGCTCGGCGATCGTCCCGCGCAGCTGCTCCAGATGCCGCGCCAGCAGCTCGTCCGGCGTCTCGCGCAGCTGCTCCTCCACCCCCGCGACGATCGCCGCCAGCCGCTCGCGCACCGCCTGCACGTCGTCCTCGCGCACGCGGAACAGTCCGCGGATCTCGTCGATCGTCAGCTGCTGCTCGAGCAGCCGCTTGACCTCGTGCAGCCGCCGCACCACCGCCGTCGGGTAGATGCCCTCGGACCCGCGATGACGGCCGCGGCCCTGGCGACCCACGCGCCGGCAGCGCGGCAGGAAGCCGAGCTGCACGTACCGCCGGAAGGTCGCCTCGCTGAGCCGCACCCCGTGCTGCTGGAAGAACGCCACGACCTGGGCCGACGTCGCCCCCGCCGGGAACCGCGCTTCGAACTCCTGCAGCGCGCTCTCCGGCACGTCGTTCAT
>CAZMRP010000920.1:0-2211 GCA_964568275.1 uncultured Myxococcales bacterium | reverse complement strand
GGCGTGCGTGGCCGGGCAGCCCGCGATCGCCGCGGCCAGCAGCGTCGCGGCCGGGATGGTCATGCGCATCGCTTTCGCCTCCTTCGCCCCCTCGGCTCCCGGATGCTATCGTCGGGCTCGAAAGCCGGTCAAGGCGCTCGACGCCGGCCGGCCGGGGAGGTCTCGGCGATGCGGACACGGTGCGGCGCGACCCTGGTCCCGGTGCTGGCGGTCCTGGCGGCGGCTCCGGCCGCGGCCCAGGAGACGGAGCTGAGCTACGACGACGGCGCGGGGCCCAACACGCTGCGCGGCCTGGCGGCCGGCGACATCGAGGTCGTGCGGATGACGCCCGAGCATCCGGCGCGGCTGCAGTCGGTGCGGCTGTACGTCGCGACCGGCTTCCCCTGCACGCTGCAGGTGACGGTCTGGGCCGACAACGGCGGCAACGCGCCGGACCCGGACCGTCCGTTGTGGTCCGTCGAGCAGCCGGTCGCCGCCGCCGGCTGGGTCGACGTGGCCGTGCCCGACGGCGCCGTCACGCTCGACCCGCCGCAGCACTTCTACGTCGGCCACCTCGTCGGCACCCCCGCCTGCCAGCTCGGCTGGGACGACAGCGGCTCGGCCGAGGCGCGCAGCCTGGCCCGGATGGGCGGGAGCTGGTACTCGATCACCGACGGCGAGGACCCCCCGGGGTCGCTCGACGCCCTGGTCCGCGCCACGGTGTTCTACTTCGACGTGCGCACGACGTTCGACTTCGTCGACGTCGGCGCCGCGGCCGGCGTGCCCACCACCATGGGTCGCATGGCCTGGGGCGACTACGACGGGGACGGCGACGACGACCTGCTGGTCGACGGCCGCCGGCTGCTGCGCAACGACGGCGCCGGTGGGTTCACCGACGTCACGGCCGAGGCCGGCATCGGCGACGTCCCGGCCAACGGCGGCATCTTCGCGGACTACGACAACGACGGCCGGCTGGACTTCTACGCCACCGTCCACAACTACCTTCCCGAGTGCGCCGACGACGAGGACTGCGTCTGGTGCACCGTGCGGACGGCCGCCGACGGCAGCTACGAGTGCGACGTCCTGCAGTACGACCACCGCTGCGAGGACGGACGCTGCCTGCCGCCGTCGGGCGTGCGGAACCACGACGTGCTGTGGCACAACGAGGGCGACGGCACGTTCCGCGACGTGTCGGAGGAGGCGGGGCGACCGTACGACTTCCTGCCGACCGAGGCGGCGGCGTGGGGCGACTACGACGGCGACGGCTGGGTCGATCTGTACGTCGCCAACTACGAGCGGCCGGTGGGGTGGGCCGAGGGGCGGCTGTCGGTGGGCACGCCGGACGTGCTGTGGCGCAACCGCGGCGACGGCACGTTCGAGGACGCGACGGCGGCGGCGGCGATGGACCTCAACGGGCGCTGCGGGCGCGGCGTGTCGTGGGCCGACTACGACTTCGACGGCGACCTGGACCTCTACGTCGCCAACTACCGGCTGCAGCCCAACTTCTTCTGGGTCAACAACGGGGACGGCACGTTCGGCGAGGTCGGCCGCGCCAACGGCACCGCCGGCGTCCGCGTCGACGGCGCCTACGGCCACTCGATCGGCGCCGTCTGGGGCGACGACGACAACGACGGCGACTGGGACCTGTTCGTCGCCAACCTCGCCCACCCGCGGTTCATCACCTTCTCCGACAAGAGCATGCTGTACCGCTCGACGGGAAACCCCGACTTCGCCTTCGCCGACGTGCGCGAGTCTGCCGGCGTCACCTACAGCGAGACCCACTCCAACCCGGCCTGGGGCGACGTCGACAACGACGGCGACCTCGACCTGTTCCTGACCGACGTCTACGTCGGCTACCAGTCGTTCTACTACCGCAACGACGGCGACGGCACGTACACCGACGCGACCTACCCGTCGGGGCTCCGGGTCGACAACGGCTGGGGCTGCACGTGGGCCGACTACGACGGCGACGGCCGCCTCGACCTCGCCGCCCGCTCGCTGTGGCGCAACGAGACGGCCGACACGGGCCACTGGCTGCAGGTGCGGCTGGTCGGCGTCGAGTCCAACGCGGCGGCGATCGGCGCGGTGGTCGAGGCGCGGGCGGGCGGGCGCACCCTGCTCCGGCAGGTCGAAGGGGGGAGCGGCACCGGCGTGCAGAGCTCGCTGGTCCTGCACTTCGGCCTCGGGGCGGCGACGTCGGTCGAGACGGCGACCGTGCGCTGGCCGTCGGGG
>CAZMRP010000919.1:0-2216 GCA_964568275.1 uncultured Myxococcales bacterium | reverse complement strand
CGGTCGGCGCGGCGATCATCGGGCGCACCTCCATCCCGGCCACCTCACGGACGAACTCCAGCGCCTGCTGGTTGGTCGGGTCGTCCATCGCCACGAACAGCGCCGGCCGCTCTCCGCGCACGGTGCGCGCATAGATCGGCAGGATGTGGTGCTGCTCGGCCTCCTCGCGGGTCACGATCGCCAGCAACTCCGGGGCCACGTCCACGTGCCACAGCGAGACCCACGGAATCGACAACTGGCGGGAGAGGGCCTGGATCAGCTGGGCCTCGGTGACGAACCGGTTCTCGGCCAGGATCATGCCCAACGGCTTCGGCTGCTGCTTCTGCAGTTCGAGGGCCTGGCGGAGCTGGGTGTGGGTCAGCACGCCCGCCTCGATGAGCAGCTCGCCGATCCGCAAGCGCTTCTGGTCCATCTGCACCTTCCCCGGCCGGGCTTCGACCCCCCGCGCGAAGCGTCACGATACCGCCAGACGGGCCGACGATCAACGGGCTGCGGGGCGGGCTGCGGGGCGAGGCGACGGCGTCGCCGGCGCCGGGGCGGTCCGCGGCGCTTGCGTCGAGGGGCGGGTTGGCGGTAGGAACGTCGGGACGCCGAGGGTGGCGCCGAAAGGGAGACGCGAATGCGGAACAAGACCGTGGGGTGCATCGTGCTGCTGGTCGCCGGAAGCCTGTCGGCGGCGGGCTGCAAGCTGACCGAGGACGAGGCGGCGTCGGTCGAGGCCTGCCGCAAGCACGGCAACGCCAGCGAGCCGTGCCGGATGGCGAACCGCATGCTGGCCAGCGGCGCGGGCCGCGTCGGCCAGGCGCTGGCGGCCGAGCAGCAGGCGCAGCAGCGGGCGGAGCAGGAGCAGGCGGCGGCGCAGGAGCGCGAGCAGCAGCTGGCCGCGCAGGGCGTCGACCCGTGCGAGGAGCTGGCGAAGCGGCTGACCGCCGAGCACCCGGCCGCGGCCTGCGCCGCGAAGGTGGCCGAGACGGTGGAGTGGCTGAAGTCCGACCCGGGCTGCGCCGCGGCCCTGGGCGACCCCGAGGGGACCGCGATGACCGCCGCCGACCTGCTCGGCGACTGCGACGGCGAATAGCCGACCCGCCGCGACCGCTCCGCGTCCACGGAACGTCGCCGGCGCCGCACCGCACTCCCGGCGCGGCCGTCCTGCCTCCGGAGCCTACTGGAGCCGTCGCTCGATGTGGGTCTTGCGGCGAAGGTTGGCCAGGAACACGTCCTCCTGGCGCTGCATCATCTGCTCCATGATCTGGTTCTCGATGCCGCGCCGGGCCTCCTCGAACGACCGGACGCCGGTGATGCTGCCGGCGACCAGCTTCAGCACGTAGAGCCCCTCGGGACCGCGCACCGGGCCCGCCACCTCGCCGACGTCCAGCATCACGAGCTCCTCGTCGAGGCTGGCGGGGAGGTCGCCGTGGCGGAGCGTCCCGAGCGAGCCGGCGGCGGCGGCGGTGGCGGCGTCCTCGGAGAAGTCGCGAGCCAGCTGGGCGAAGTCCTCGCCCTCGCGCGCCCGTCGCGCCACCGCTTCCGCCCGCTCCTCCAGCCGCTGGACGTCGATCGCCGAGGCTCCGGCCGGCACGCGCACCAGCACCTGGGCCGCCTCGAAGCTGTCGCTCGAGCGGCTGGCGCGAACGATCTGCCGGTACGCCCGCCGCACCTCGGCGTCGTCCGTGCGCATGCGGCCGCGCAGCCGCACCGAGAGCACCTTGTACTTCAGCACCTCGATGCGCGTTTCGCGACGGTACTGTTCGAGCGTCTGTCCGCGCTGGGCGATCTGGTTCTCGAGCCCGAAGTCGTCCCAGCCGCTGCGCTGCTTGATCCCCTCGATCGCCCGGTCGACCTCCTCTTCGGTCACCTCGAGCATCAACCGCCGGGCTTCCTGCTCCACCAGCAGCTCGTCGATCATCATGTCCAGGTGCTGGGACAGGATCTCCCGCATCGTCTGGTCGCGGAGGAAGGCGCTCTGTTCCTGGGCCAGGCGCGCCAGCGCGGCGGCCGCGCGTTCCTGGACCTCCGAGACCAGGATCACGTCGTCGCCGACGATCGCCGCCAGCCCTTCGATCGGCTCGGCGGCCGCGACGGTCGGCACGAGCCCCAGCAGGACCGTCGCCAACCGGAGGACGGGGCGGCGCGGCACGGCGGACCTCACGGCACCGCCGGCGCGAGCGGCGGCGGCGGCGGCCTCACCGAGGGCCCCGGCGGCGGCAGCGGCAGCG
>CAZMRP010000918.1:0-2221 GCA_964568275.1 uncultured Myxococcales bacterium | reverse complement strand
CCGACTCCGGCCCGCCCACGGCGGGCGTCCCCTCCGGAACCACGGCGGCCGCCGACGTGACCTACGTGCTGCGCCTGACGGTCCGCTCGGCCGTCGTCATCGACACCGACGGGACGACCTGGGACACCGTGCTCTACCTGTACAACGGCACCTGCAGCGGCACCACCGTCGCCTGCAACGACGACATCGGCGGCGGCAACCTCGCGTCCCGCATCACCACGACGCTCGACGCCGGCACCTACTACATCATCGTCGACGGCTACCAGACGACGCACACCGGTCCGTTCGTGCTGAACGCCAGCGTGACGCCGGTGGGCGACGAGTGCACGAGCGCCCTTCCGTTGACGCTGACGGCGGGCCGCACGACGGTCACCGGCAACACCACGTCCTTCACCCACAGCCCCGGCTCCTGCGGCGGCGGCACGACGCCCACCTCCCCGGACGTCTGGTACAGCTTCACGCTGACCCGGCGCGAGCAGGTGTTCCTCAACACCTACGGCAGCACCTTCGACACGCAGCTCGCGCTGCTCACCGGCTGCGGCACCATCGCGCCGACCTGCGAAGACGACGACTGCGGCGTGCAGCAGGACCAGATCGTCCAGACCCTCGACGCCGGCACCTACTACGTGCTGGTCGACGGCTGGAACAACGCCTCCGGCGCCTACACGCTCAACATCGAGCACCTGCCCGTGGGGAGCGACCCCACGGCGAGGCTGCTGACGCCGGGCCTGGCGAGCTACACGGGCACGACGATGTCGATGACGGTCGGCACCGTGA
Source organism: uncultured Myxococcales bacterium (assembly GCA_964568275.1). Taxonomy (GTDB): domain Bacteria; phylum Myxococcota_A; class Polyangia; order DRWM01; family JAAZOP01; genus JAAZOP01. The sequence goes on along the minus strand of CAZMRP010000918.1, from coordinate 1,444 downwards.
CCGGCTCGTGCGGCGGCGCGCGGGCGCCCGAGGACACGTACTACTGGACCGCCTGCCCGAGCAGCCCCGGCGGCGCCTTCAGCGCCACGACCTGCGGCGGCGCCACCTACGACTCGCTGATCTACCTGCGCTCCGGCGCCACGGGCGCCGACCTCGCCTGCAACGACGACGCGACGCCGGCCTGCACTCCGGCCCTGGCCTCCCGCATCAACGCCACGATCCCGGCCGGCGCGGGCCTGTTCGCGCTGTACATCGACGGCGACGCGACGTCGTCCGGCGCGTACACCGCCGCCGTCAACCGCCCGTAGCCGCACGCCCGCACCCGCACCGACGCCTCGCCGCAGCGCCCGCCCCGCCGCGCGCCCGCCCCGCGACCTCCCGCTCCGTGCTAGGGTCCGGCCATGCGTCGCTCACCACAGGGAACGTTCGTCCTCGTGGCCCTCGGCCTGCTGCTGCCCGCCTGCCGTTGCGGCTCCCGCCCGGCCGGCGACACCACCCGGACTCCGGACGGCGAGTCGGCGCCGCCGGTGACGGCCGCAGCCTCGGACACCGCCGCCGAAGCGGCGCCCGACGCCTCTGCGACGGCGCCGGACGCGACCGCGGGCGAGTCGGTCGGCGAGGTTTGGCCCGGCGGCGAGCTCGTGCCGCCCGAGGCGCTGGCCGACTTCGTCGCCCGCGGCACCGTCGACGCCTGGTACGGCGTGTACCTCTCCGGCCGGAAGGTCGGCTGGGCCCACGTCGAGCTGGGCCGGGCGGCCCCCGGCGACCCCGGCGGCTTCGTGGCGCGGCTCGACCTGCACATCGTCCAGGAGGGGCGGTTCCCCGGCCTGCGCTCGGAGTCGGTGATCCGCGCCGAGGACTTCTACGAGACCCGACCCCCGTTCGCCCTCGTGTGGTCGAACGACCTGCAACAGACCCCGGCGGGCACCGTCGAGCGCACCACCACGGCGACCCCCGACGGAGTCGTGCTGCGCCAGTCGGTCCAGGGCGAGGCCGCCCCCCCACGGGTCTACCCGCCCACCGCCGAGACCGCCCTGGCCGCCGTCGGCGCCTTCGGCCTCGACGCCGCCCGGTTGCGCCCCGGCATGACGATGGTCGTCCCGGCCTTCGACGACGACGACGCCCGCGACGAGACGGACACCGTGACCGTCGTCTCGGTGGAACGTCAGGTGCTGGCCGGCGTGGAAACTCCCGTCGCCACCCTCCACGTGCTGCACGACGACGACGTCCAGCCGTTCGTCCTGCGCGTCGCCGGCACCACGACCCTCGAGGCCAGCATGGGCACCGGCATCGTCCTGCGCCTCGAGGAACAGGACCAGGCCCGCAGCGACGTCTCCGCCCTCGGACCGCTCGACATGCGGGTCGAGGTCGACCGGCCGCTCGGTCCCCCCACCGACGTCCACGAACTGCGACTGATCGTCGGCGTCCCGCCGGAGTTCGCGCT
>CAZMRP010000917.1:0-2221 GCA_964568275.1 uncultured Myxococcales bacterium | reverse complement strand
ACTGCGCGTCGGGGATCGGACGCAGGCCGGCGTCGATGCGGTCGAACGCCGTCCCGTCCCGCGCGTCCGCCGCGTCCGGCGCCGTCGCCGCCTCCGCCGTCCCGGCATCGACTCCCGCGGGCGCCGCGCGCGTCAGCACCCGACGCTCGACGATGCGGGCCTTGCAGTTGCTCTCGCGCAACGTCCAGTCGTAGTCCGAGGTGATGTCGATCTGGATCCGCGTCGCCGCGGCGGTCAGCACGTACGTCCCGTGTTCGCGCCGCGCGTCGTCGTCCGGGGTCTGGCACTCGACGGTCCACCGGTTGCCCGACTTCGAGAAGCGCGTCCGCCGCATCGCCGTGTTGTCGGTCCAGCAGCGGTCGGAACGACGACCGCGGGGGAAGACCAACTGGTCCCCCTCCTGGGTCACGGCGACCTGCGTGTTCGGACGGCTGGAGGACGACTGCGGGGGCGTCGGACAGTCGCCGCCCCACGACTCGATCGTCACCGTCATCGAGCGCTCGACCTCGGTCCAGTTCCCCTCGAAGGACTGGCCCTCGGCGACACCGACCGGCAGGCCGAGCCAGACCGCCGCGAACCACACCGCACGTCCGAACCACCGCCGCATCGCCGGACCTGTCGCCATCGGGGCGCACGATACAAACGGCACGGGCCGCGGTCAATCGGCGTCGCGGACCCCGGCGTCCCGGACCCCGGCGTCCCGGACCCGTGTCGCGCACCCGAAAACCGGTCCGGTCCCGGGCCGCTCCCCGCCCGCTCGCACGACTGGCCTGCCGACCCCGAACGCGGTACAGTTCGCTCGTACGGACGGGAGGAACGAACCATGGCCAAGCGGACGTCCGGGAAGCAGGCCACCGGGAAACGCTCGGAAGAACCGGCCGGCAGCGTGGAGTCGGTGACGACGGTCGTGGGCGGACAACCGCCGCGCCGGGTGCGCGCGAAGAACCGCGTGCCGATCGGCGTGGAGAAGGTGCTGTACCTCGCCGCCTCCGACCCGCCGTTCCGCGCCGCCCTGCTCGCCGACCGCGAGACCGCGCTGGCCCAGGTCGGCGTGCGGCTGTCGGAGGTGGAGCGCGCGACGTTGCTGGGCGTGCCGCGGGCCGCCCTGGAAACGATGATCGCGCGCATCTCGCCCCAACGCCACGGCAAACGCTCGTTCATGAAGACCGTCGCCGCCGCCACCGTCTCCCTCGCCGCCGGCGTGGCCGCCGCGGGCTGCAACCTGGACGACCAGGACCCGCTGCCGGACACCACGAGCGACGCCGCGGACGTCGATGACGTCGACCCGACCCGCGGCGCCACCGCCGACGTGCCGGACACCGCCGAGCTCGACGCCACCCCCGAGTACGCGCCCGGCGGCGTGATGCCCGACGCCGAGTACGACCCGGACTTCGAACCGGACGCCGGCGAGTAGCCCGCGGGGAGGGACACAGCATGGCGACACCGAGACGGGAGAGGGAACGCGCGGAGACCAAGGGACGCGGAGCCCGCGAGCGAATCAAGTTCACCTCGCGGGTGCCGATCGGGGTCGAGAAGGTCCTGTACCTGGCGGCCACGCGACCGGAGTTCCGCCGCCGGCTCGCCGAGGACCGGCCCGCCGCCGTCGCCGCCGCCAAGGTCCGATTGACCGACGCCGAACGCGCCACCCTGCTCGGCGTGCCCGCCCGGGCGCTGGAAACGATGATCGATCGCCTCCGGCCCGCGGAGCACGGCCGGCGCCGCTTCATGAAGACCGTCGCCGCCGCCACCGTCTCCCTCGCCGCCTCGATGGTCACGGAGAGTTGCACGATGGACGCCGCCGGCATCGACCCCGGCGACTACGTCGAGCCGCGGGACGACGTCACGACCACCGAAGACACGGGCGACGAGGACGCCGCCGAGGGCATCGACGCCGAGTCCGGACTCTCGGACACCGCCGAGGTGCCGGTGCCCGACTACGCGGAGGACGGCATCCGCCCCGACGGCGGCGAATAGCCCGACGCGGCGCCTCGGGCGCCGACCTCTCCCCCCCCTTGACGCGAGGATACCAACCGATGAAACCAGCGTCCCGCAGCACGACCACCCGACGCACCGCCCGGAAGACGAGGCCGCGACGACGCGCCACGACCGCGCGACGGTCCGACCGCAAGCCGACGGCGCCCAAGGCCGCGACCCGCAAGGCCGCTCCGCCCAAGGCCGCGACCCGCAAGGCCGCTCCGCCCAAGGCCGCGACCCGCAAGGC